>CAYUUQ010000001.1:0-41251 GCA_964447875.1 uncultured Methanosarcinales archaeon
TGAATATTGTAATCTATTTAATAGTATGAAACAAGAATGTATACAATACTTTAAAAGTTATTTTACAGAAGTAGTCTAATGATTAGAAAAGAATTTAATTATGTTTTTCTTGTTAAACTTTCGTAAAAATCTTTTATTTGTTTTTCAGGCATACACCTAAAAAATAAGTTTTTCATTCTAAATAATGCGATTGGTCTGTAAAGTGAAGCAAGTTTTTTTATAACCTTTGATTTGATATAGATCCTTGGTTTGGAGTCTATAAAGAGGGAGGTAAAATATAGTCCCTCAAGTAATTTCTTAGTTTTTTCATCTAACCAGTTAGTTTTCACTTTTCTCCAATCATGATCTGCCCAATCTTCGAGGTATGTGGGGGGTAAAAACCCTGCTTGGATAGATTGTTTGAATGATTCGGTTCCGAGATAGGGAACATAGATTGAAAAAAATTTAATTATAGAATTTGGATTATCTTTTATGAGTTTAAGGGCCAAATTAACACTTTCTTTTAAGTCTTTAGTGGTCTCCATAGGAAATCCACACATAAAATTATGTTCAAGCCTAATAGGATAGTCACTGATTCTTTTATTGAACTGATATATATGATTTAAGTTGTTTTTTTTATTAAGGGAATTTAGTATTTTCTTAGATCCAGACTCTGTTCCAATTTGCATACTAATACAACCACTTTTAACAAGCAGTTCCATGAATTCTGAATCAATTTGAGATAGTGCTAAAGAGGTGAGACCTTGACATTCCCAGCTTAAGTTATAATCACAGAGCTTTTGAATAATTTCCTTTGCTCGTTTGATATTGACAAAAAAATTGTCGTCTTGTATATTAATATGTTCTATCTTATTGGATTGATTTAATAAATCTTCCAATTCTTTAATAAAGTTAGATGGACTCATAGATCTCCAACAATTATTATTCACTGTATTATAACAGTAGCTACATTTGTTGGGGCAACCTCTTGAAGAGAAAATATTTATAGCAAGCTTGTCATCCTTTGTGGTAAGGTAATCATCTAGATTTATTATACCATAAGGTATTTTGGGTAGTTTATTTAAATCTAAAAATGGTCTTTTATTGTTGGTATAGATTTTTCCTTGCTTTTTGAAAGATATGCCTAAAATATTCTTTAAATCGTTTTTATGGTCAAGACATTTAACTAATTCATAAAAAGTAAGTTCTCCTTCCCCCCTAACGACTATATCTATATTTTTGTTTTTCAATGTTTGTTCTGGTAATATGGTTGGATGAATTCCGCCCCATATAACAGGGATATTTGATTCTTTCTTTATAAAAGCTGAGGCGGATAGTGCATGATTTATTTGTGGTCCTGTCATTGATGTTGTGGCAAAACAAATTGGATTTTTATTTAATTCTTTTTTTAATGCGCCCCTCCAATTTTTATTAAGCCTTTCATCTATTAATTTTATACTATACTCCTTATTTACGAATCTTGAAGCACTTAGTAAACCCAAAGGTATATGTGGTGTGTTTATACAAGACCAATCACCACCAATTGAAGGTAGAAATAATATTAAGTCTGCCATTTTAGTTTCTAATTAAATTTATAACCAAAAAACTTATTTTTTATGTTATATTATTATTTTCTAACTCAAAGATTTTTATGTATTTAACTCTTTTTCCTGTTGGATATATAAATGTTCTTTTCAATTTTGAAGAATTTATGAACTTAGTTAGGTAAATTGAAGAATTATCAACATATTCTAACTCAAGGGTATTATAATAAATAACATCAAACTTTTCTTTGTTTGAAGGTGATGGCCAAATAACATCCATATTAGTGTGAGTGTAACCAAAATAAGGATATTTCAGGAAGAAATAGGCAATACCACCTACAACTATTGTCCTATTCGTATAATTATTATTTAAATAGTCTATCGATTCCTTATATATTTTTGTAATTTTTAAATATTCTAAGTTTGTTTCCTCAAAATCTTCAGGAGAATATGGTTCATGAAGAACAGGATGAAAATATTGAGAGATAAATATAATTATTATTAAGAAAGTAATAAAATAAGAATATTTCTTAAACAAATTACATAAGTAATTAGCAGCTATTATCATGAAAAATATTAAAAATGGTAGTATGTGTCTTAATCGAAATTCTATGTTTGTAAGTACAAAAAAAGAAGATATAGTCAATAGAAATATTAAAATTGTAAATTTCCTAACCCTATTTTGATTAAACTCAATTATCTTTTCTTTAAAACCTAATAAATAAAACAAAAGTCCCAGATAAAAGAAAGGCATAGAAATTAAGATCCATGTAGTTATTATACAATACAAAAAAGAAAGAGAACCGAGGATAATAAATGTTGTTTTCATTTCAAATTTGCTCTTTAAGAAATCTTGAGTAATCCCCAATAATATGATTAGGAATGGAATCCACATAAAATGTTCAAATAAAAAACTCCAAGAATTAATAAATATCTTGTTTAATAAAGGATGTATCCCTAAAAACATAAATGACCGTGAACTAAACCAAAACCAACCAAATACTAGGTAATGAAAAAAAATCCAAGAAAAAAATAATACTAATGGAATTGTATAGATTAAATTCTTTTTAATATTCTTAAGAATGCTGCCTTTATAACTATCGATGAATTTATATAAAAAAAGGAAAGGGAATAATATTACTGTAAATTCGTTTGTTAATAACATTAATGAACTAAAAACTAAAAATGGCTTTCCTTTTTTTCTAATTAGATAGTAGACTGTTGCAGATAAGATAGTGGAAGTAATTATAGACAGGTTTAAGAGACCTGACTGAGCAAAATATATTGGTGAGAAAAATACTAAAAGAGATGCTATTAATCCAACTTTTTTATTGAATAAATAATTTCCTATTTTATAAATAAAAAATAAATTAATGGCTGATAGAAGCAAAATAACTATCCTATGTGTGATTACCTTAATACCAAAAATTTTATAAAAAAATCCGATTAGTAAAAAGAGAATGGGTGGATGCATACCATCTCCAAAAAGTTCTTCTTGTTTTGAAAGTTCTTCCAAACTTGCGTGGTCTTTAGTTAATTCACCATGTTTATTTAAGTCCCCACCTATAAATGGATTTAAATTATGATTAGCAATCCATACGCTGTTAGGCATATAAAAAAAATCGTCTCCATAACTAAGGTTATCTACAAAAGGTAGCCTGATTATCATGATTAACAAAATGTAGAATAATAACAGTTTGTTGTCAGATAAAGATTGGCATACTTTCTTATATATCATATTAGATTATAACCCCACTAAGATAAAAATGGGCAGGATGTTAATAAAATTATCTAATTTATGTGAATTTTAAACATGAAAAAAATTCCAGTATATCAAAGATTATTAAGCATAAGTAATATATATGGGTGATAATCTTCATATAAAAAATAAAGTAATTTGTATTAGAATGAAAATAAAGAAAATATTGTTTGGTTTAAGTGTACTTCCCTTGCAACTTAAACATTATCTACTTGGAATTTGTTACCCTCTTGATGTTTCTTTTAGTATAACTCATAGATGTAATAATAAATGTAGATACTGTAAAATTGAAAAAAATTTAAAATGTGAGGAATTAAAAACTAATCAAATAATTAGTATGATTGATGAATTGAAAAAAAATGGATTAAAAAGGCTGAGCATTACTGGTGGTGACCCCTTATTAAGGGGAGATATCAAAGAGATAATTGATTATTGCCATTTAAGGAACATATTTATATCTTTAGGAACTAATGGTAAACTTGTCCCAAAAAGGGTTTCAGAATTAAAAAATTTAGATGCCTTGGTGTTTAGTTTAGATGGTCCTAAAAAAGTGCATGACTTTTTGAGAGGAAATGGTTCTTATGATTCTGTTATTAGGGCTATTAAGGTTGCAAAAAAATCTGGATTGAATGTAATAACAAATACAGTTTTAACAAAACAGAATGTTAAGCACTTATCTCACTTGTTTAAAAAATCAGAGGAACTTGGTTTTATGTGCTCGTTTCAGAGTTTACACCATCCAAGAATCATAGCAGGGGATACAAAAAGATTTCTCCCAAACAAAAAAGAAGTAGATGAAGCTATTCAATATATAAAGAAACAGAAAGGTATTTTGAAAAATGTTATAAATTCTAAACATTATCTTTCTATTTTAAGTAAGTTAAATGAGTATTGTTTATCAAAAAACCCTTGCAAAAAAGTTTCTGGAATTTACTTTAGAAAAATAAAATGTTTTGGAGGTAGATTACACTGCCATATAACAGCAAATGGGGATGTATATCCCTGTTCCAAAACTGTGGGATATGAAAAAACTTATAATTTTTTTGATTTTGATTTTAAAGAAATAACCCGAATGATCCTAGGAAAAAAAAGGTATTGTTCTGCTCTTTGTGGAAATGTCCTGGAATATAATTTACTTTTTTCTATGGATTTAGATTCTATAACTAATGCTTTTAAATTTATGAAAATAAATTGAAACCTGAAAGTTTTGAAATAACAGAATCAAAATTAATTTAAACTGTTGATGATTTATTTACTTTTTTGTTGATATAATTCATTAAATGGATTTTTAATAATACGATGAAAAGAGCAGGGCTATTTATTCCGATATATAATGAAGAGAGAATACTATATAAGAATATTTTGAAAATTCATCAAGAAATAAAAAAACAAAAATTAAAAGTGAATATCTACCTAGTTGATGATAATTCTAAAGATAACTCCATCTCAAAAGTAAGGCGCCTGATAAGTGTAATCCCCAATCTGCACTACATAAGGTGTAAAGACGGACCATCTAGAAGGGAAAATCTTAGTAAGGTTATGAGTAAAGCAAAAGAGAAGTATATCTTATTTATGGACTTAGATCTATCTACGAACATACATCATTTAAAGGAAGCGTTTGTTTTATTATCTAGCGGCCATATGATAGTAATAGGAAATAGATATTCCAAAAAATCAAAGTTAAAAAGGAGACTAGTAAGGTTACTCATAAGTAGAGCATATAACCTAATAATAAATATATTCTTCGATTCGAAACTAAAAGATCATCAATGTGGCTTTAAAGGTTTTGAAAGAAATACTTTTAAAAAGATAGTTAGAATAATGGGTTATGATAAATCAAAAAGTAGGGGCTGGTTTTGGGATGCTGAATTATTAATCATAGCTAAGAAAATGGATATAAAAATAATTGAGTTAGGAGTTGGTTGGGAAGAAAGTAAGAAAAGTAGTTTTAATTTTATACGTGAGATAAGGATGATCCCACATATTATATTTAAATTACCTAAAATAATGAAAAAGATAAAAAAGAATTAGTTACTTTTTCTTCGTCTTATCCGCTAGTTTATTTAATATTTCTAATAGTTCTTTTTTACATCTATATAACTCATATGCTGCAATTAAGATTCCTATGGCTATAGGTAATTGCGTCCATATTATTGCTGATACTGTATCCATTTTATTTTAAAAGACTATTTTTAATTCTTTTTAAATCTTTCCTAAATTTTTTAATGAAGATTATACCTAAGATTATTACTAGAATATAAATAATGTGAGTTATGATCAATGCATTTCCAGTAATCATTCTAACTGTATACTAGGTAATATTTAAATATTTTACTAATATTACTTATATTATGAAAGATATAATAATGACTATTGACTTCGAATGTAATTTTAAGAGTAAAGAATCGATAGAAAATAACTTAAAAAAAGTTTTGAATATATTTGATAAGTATAATGTTAATTCTACTTTTTTTATTGTTGGTAAATTAATAGAAAAATATATTGATATAATTAAGATAATACCTAAAAAATATGAAATTGCTGCACATGGATTTAAGCATGTGGCACTAAATAGAATAAATGAAAAAGAAATACAAAAAGAGGTCGTGTTTTCAAAAAAAAGTATTTTAAAACTAAGAAAAGAATGTTTAGGATTTAGGGCACCATATAATATTATACATCCATTATTACCCCAAATATTAAAAAAAGAAGGATTTATTTATGATTCATCTATTTGTAGATCATTTTATCCTGGAAGGTATAATAATAGGAGAGTATCGAATCAGCCCTATATAGCGTCCGCAAATCTAAAAAATAAAGGTAATTTTATTCTAGAGTTTCCAATATCTAGTTATTCTGCACTTAAATTACCATTTGGTTTGTCTTTTATTAAAGCATTCGAAAATTTATATCCATTAAACAAAATAGAAAATAATTCTGTATTTTATATGCATGATTATGATATAAACAGTAAGAATTATCCGAAAGATGTTTCATTTTTTACAAAGATTTTTTTAAATAAGAATAAAAAAAGTGGTTTAAGAATTTTAAAGCAAATTTTAGAAAGTGATTATAATTTTATTTCATGTAAAGACTATATCAAAATAAAATACCCTAAGTTGCTGAATTGATAGACTATTTTTTTACAATTTTATTAGAGATTACTAAAAAGATAAGTCCGATAAATGATGTGAACCATAAGGTCAAAAACCTTAAAACTAGAATTAAAACTGTTGCTAATGAAACATCCATATACAATGAAAGCAAAGCTATGCTACCTCCCTCTACGATACCTATCCCCCCAGGAACCATGGATAAAGCTCCAGCTACTAAGGAAAATAAATAAATGGAAAATATTCCAAAAAAAGAAAAATCTATACTCAAATCTTGTAATATAAAAAATAATGCTCCGCCCATACATAAATAGTGTAAAAATGTAAGTAATAGGGATAAAGATAAAATCTTGTTACTCATGAGGGATTTAGAAGAATTAAATGCTTTTTTTAGAGATTTAATTGGTTTAAAAGAAAACTTCTTGATTAGAAATGATATTATATTTAAATATAATCTTGGTTTTTTTAGAGAAAAATAAAGGATTAAAAATATAAAAATTAAATAAATTGCTAGATTTGTTTTACCCAAAATAAAAAGAAATGGCGAGCAGAGAATTAAAATAACAAAAAAATTAGTTAGATTTGAGATAAAATGAATTGGAACTGATGAAGTAAATGATACTCCTTCTTTTTTAATGAAATAGTATCTTATTAGTTCTCCAGATTTTGATGGCATAAATCCAAAAGCAAATCCTGACATGAAAAAAGCTATGTTTTTATAGAGATCTAATGAAATGTTGAGTTCTTTTAAATAGAAGGACCAGCGAATAAACTCAAAGAGAATCGCAAATAAAACAAAAAGTAAAGATATTAAAAAATAAGGTAAAGATAACATTTTTAAGTTTTCTAAAATATCTTCTATACCTATAAACTTTAAAATTAGAAAATAGATGATTACCGCAAATAATAAAAAGTAGTGTGCTTTTTTGTTCATGTTATGATAAGTAATGAGGGGTTTTAAAAATCTTTTTAAAATGATATTAGGTATATGGGATGGTCATGACTCTGGAGCAGCAATCATAAAAGATGGAAAAATAGTTGTTGCTGTCAATGAAGAAAGATTCACAAGAAGAAAATTAGAAGTTTTATTCCCTAAGAACTCAATTAGATTCTGTTTAAAGAGCCAAGGATTAAATCCTAATGATATAGAAGATGTTGCATATAGCACTTCAGATTTCTCATTAACATTAACAAGAAGGATTCCTAAAATAAAAGATGATTATTATTATGTCAGAAGAAGGATAAAAAAAAGTGGGATGGATAATATTAATAGAAAAATACTAAATAGGACAGGTAGATTAAGATCAAATTATATTTTTCAACTTATATCTAATAATGTATTAAAAAAAGAATTAAATAAACTAGGATTTAATAATTATAAGTTACATTTGGTTGATCACCATCAGGCTCATGCTGCTACAGCATATCTGGCTTCTGGTATGAATAAAGCTCTGACAATCACTATGGATGGGCTTGGAGATGGACTATCAGCCACAGTAAATGTATGTAATGATGGAGATATAGAGAAATTATATGAAATTGGAACAAAAGATTCTTTGGGCCTTTTTTATCAAGAAATCACTGCTTTATTAGGAATGAGAATACTTGAAGATGAAGGAAAAGTAATGTGCCTTGCAGATTACTCTGAAAGGATATCTAAAGAAAAGAATATTATGATGGATTTCTTTAAAATTGAGAAAGGTCTTATAAAATGTAATATTTCTTTAGGTCGTAGGTTTTCTTTGTTAAAAAATATATTAGAGAATAATAAGAAAGAAGTATTTTGTAGAATGGCTCAAGATGTATTAGAACATTATTGCCTAAATTGGTTTAAAGAAATCATTAAAATAACAGGAATGAAGAATGTTTGCTTAGCCGGAGGAATTTTTTCAAATATAAAAAATAATATGAATCTTATAGATAATTTAGATATTCATAACTGGTTTATATTTCCCCATATGGGAGATGGTGGATTAGCAGTTGGTGCTGCTTTGTTTGTGAGCAATATGAAATATGGTACAAAACCATATGCTCTTGATAATATTAATTTTGGACCAGAGTATACTGAAGAAGATGTAAAAAAGTGTTTATCGAATTATAGAAAAAAAGTTGATTGTTATAAAATAGATGAACCAGCTAAATTTGCAGCAGAAGAAATAAGTAAATCAAAAATAATCTATTGGTTTAATGGTAAAATGGAATATGGGCCAAGATCATTAGGTAATAGAAGTATTTTGGCTTTACCTTCAAATATGAACCTAAAAGATGATCTTAATAGGATTATAAAGAGGAGAAGCTTATACCAACCTTTCTGTCCATCTATATTAGAAAAAGATGCTAAAGAATTATTAGAACCATTCAAAAAAGCGGATCCTTTTATGACTATGGGATATAAGATAAAAGAAATAAAAAGAAATTTTTTGGCAGCTGCTCAGAGTGTGGATGGGTCTTGTAGGCCGCAAATTATACCTTCATCTGATGAGGAATACTCTAAGCTATTACGTAATGTTAAGAAAGAAATTGGTATTGGGGCTGTTCTAAATACGAGTTTTAATATACATGGTTATCCTTTGGTTATGAGTCCAGAAAATGCTATAGAAACATTGTTAAGTGCAAGAGAAGGTAAACTAGTTATGGGGAACTTTTTAGTTGAAATAAAATGATTTTGCCATTAATATTAAAATATTGCTTCTTTTTCTTATATGTATTCATACTACCGGGGTATTTGATATCTAAATTGTTATTTAAGAAAATAAAAACCTATGAAATTGCTTCTTTTTCTATGACTTTTGGATTTATTGTTTTGTCTTGGATATTTTTTAGTTTAGCTTGGATATTTAAGACTTATATTTCTGTTGGTCTTGTATTGATAGTTACTACAATCATCAATATTATATTAATATATATTAATATAAAAAAAGGATGGAAATTAGATAAGATAAAAGTAAATAAAAAATATGTTGCTTTGATAGTTATGTGCATATTTATTTTTTCTATTCATTTTATGAATTTTCAAGGACCGGCTAAAGATTATTGGAGTACATATATCGTCGCAGGCAGCATGTTTCTTTCTAATGATAAGATTGAATTTGTAGATATAAATAATAAAGAACTGTATGATTATGAATTGAAAGGTAATATTCCGGAAAACCTAGTTGATGAAAATAGTTATGGTATTATTACTAAAGACCAAAGAATTGGTGCTTCAGTAATATATTCCTTACCGTATGTTTTGTTCGGATTAGCAGGATTTAGGTTATTTCATGCATTAATATTGGTTCTTTGCTTTTTATTCATATATTCTATAACAAAAAGTCTTTTTAAATCAGAGATAGTTGGTCTGATTACTGGTTTAGTTATTGTTTTGAATCCTTTATTGTTTTATTTTAATAGATTAAACGCAAATATAATATCATTATTGATTATTTTTACAATTATTTTTCTTCTTCTAAATAATGAAAAGAATATATTTTTAGTTGGGTTGTTTTATGGTATCCTGGGGGGAGTTAGAAATGTTGCAATAATATTCTTGCCAGCTATATTGATTTTCTTATTAATGGAGAAAAAAGATATAAATTATAGATTAAAAAATATTGGATACTTTGTTTTTGGCAGTTTTATTACAATATTGCCCATCCTTATATGGAAAGCATTTGCTTTTGGAAGTATTTTAGCCCACCCAACACAACATCCCGGGCTTTATGGGTATAGACCAACATTTGAACATAATTTTATTGGTTTTAAATTTCTGTTTAATGGGCTCCTTAATTATCCATTTTATGATACGATTGTAAGAACGCCACACTTTCCTTTTCCTAATTTTATAACTATGCCTTTGTTACTTATTAGAAGTTTTGGCTTATTGTTCGTTGGGTTAGGGTGTATTGGGGCTTATTTTTTAAGAAAATATAAAAAGAGATTGGGTTTTTTGTGTTTAGTATTGTTTGTGCCGTTCTTTATTTTTTTGATGTTTCAGGAAAACTGGGAAGAATTGAAAACAAGTTTCTTAATTTTGATTTTGCCCCCGATAAGTATTTTTATAGGCATGGGTCTTAGTGCATTCATCAGTAAGATAAAAAATAAAGATTATAAAAAAGCACTATTTAGCTTATTGATTATCTTGGCTTTGATTTATTCTTCGGTATTTATGTTAAAGTTTATTGATTATAAAGTTGATGAAAGATGGTATGAAAGATTTCCACATTCATTAAAAGATGAAATAAATATGTCTGTGTTGTCTAATGAATTAAGATTAGATTGGCAGTTTTTTTATACAAAGGATACTTTAGAAGAGTATGAAATTCAAAAAGAGAAGTATACTGATGTCTGGATTTTACCAAGATTGTATTCCAAATTACATGTAAATAATTTCTCAGTAGGGACTTTTTATAGTAATGTTGATAAAAAAGAACTAAAAACATTAGAAGTATGGAATTATATTTATGGTTAAAATGGTTAAAATATTATTTTCAAACCTGAATTACCAGAAAAAAGTAGAATCTTTTTCACTAATTTCTAAAGTACCACCTTTAGATTTGATGTATTGTCATGAGATTTGTAAAAAATATATGAAAAGTGAACTGCTTGATGCTAATAATTTAGAATTAAGTAATAAGGAACTAGCTAAATCTATTAATGATGCGAGTAGTGATATTATTGTCTTATCTTTTGATGTCTATAGTGTGAATGATGTAAAAGAAGTGATAAGTAACCTCAAAAGAGAGAACAGGATCATAGTATGCATAGGAATGTTTCCCACTACTAATCCAGAATTTACATTAAAAGAAATAAAACCAGATGTAATTATCAAAGGTGAGCCTGAAATTAGAGTAGAGTTTTTTGTTAAAAGATATTTAAGATTATGTAATAAAAGTAATTCTGGCATAATACTGAAAGATTTTAAAAAAGAATTGAAAAAAAGTATAAAAAATGGTGAGATTGATGGATTTGGATTCTTTTTTGATAGTGAGCTAACAGATTCTAAACCATTAAAATATATAAAAGATCTTGATTTGTTGCCTTATCCATCGAGAGATTATAAAAATTATAGATATTCTAATCCATTTTCTTCAAAAATAACTGTTATAAAAGCACAAAGAGGTTGTCCAAGTAACTGCACTTATTGTGATGCCCATAATTTATATGGTAAGGAAAATAGAATCAGAAGTGTTGATAATGTTATAGGTGAGATTGAATTTTGTTTAAGACAAGATATAAACTTTTTTTCTTTTATTGACCACACATTTACTGTCAAGAAAAAATGGTGTGAAGACCTTTGTAATAAAATAATTGAAAAAGGATTGAATAAAAAAATTGGCTGGATAGCTTTAACAAGAGTTGATAGTGTTGATCAAAAACTATTGAAATTGATGAAAAAAGCTGGATGTGTGATGATTGGGTATGGTATAGAAAAGTGTTCTAATAACGGCTTGTTAGATATAAAGAAAGGTACAAATCTAAAGATGATAAATGGTGCTTTAAAAAATACAAGAAATGTTGGTATACTAAGTATGGGCTATTTTATTATGGGTTTTCCTGAGCAAACATTGAAGAATTTATTGGATTTAAAGAAATATATACTAAGTTTGGATTTAGATTTTATTCAATTGTCATTAGCTACACCATTGCCAGGTACTGTTTTTTATGAATATTGCGAGAAAAATAATTTGATAATAGATAATAACTTTGAAGACTATAGGTTTTTGAATAAAACAGTAATAAAGACAAAATTAAGTAGTAGAGAGCTTATAAAAATAAGGGATGATATGGTATTTAGATTTTATTTTGGTTTGATTGGTGGGATTAAAAGAATTAGTAGGTTGGTTTTGAATAAGAAAATATCTAAAATTCAACTAATAAAGACCATAATTCATGTTTTTTCTAAGTTTTTCTCTTCTTGAAATGATTTTATTTCTGCTAGGCACTTCTTATAATAAAAAGTGTAAAATTTAAGTATTGATTTATAATTTTTATTAAATAAAGAGCGAATAAATAAGATAAAAATAAGAAGTTTATGAAGAGTAATAAAGAAAGTTAATCTAATAAGAAAACCTATTCTTGAAAATTTCTCATTACTATCTCTTAGACTACAACAACCCATTTTTACCAATTTTTTCTTGAATATATTTTTTTATTAAAGGTAATTTTTTCTTATAAAAATTATTTACTTCTTTTGCTTGATGGAATGGCTCTTTTTTTAAGAGCATATATGGAGAGTAATAAAGTTCTCCAGGAATACACTTTGGTTGAATTCCTATATTTCTTCCCATAAAAGATATACCTAAATTAAGACCTAATTCTTTTAGTTCTTTGACTTTTTTTTCTCTTTTTATTTTGTAAGATATTGGTTCGAAATCAATTTTATACATTTTATACAAATCTTTTATCAGGCTTATAGAAAAAATTGATTGTTCTACCATTTCCCTGCTATCATATGATGAACCATCGCATATCTTATTTATACTATTAAGTTTATTATATACAATTGATTGAGTATGCATTGAAATTTTGCATGCCCAACACCATATAAATGCAGAAGAGTATTCTTTCATCTCTTTTTGAAGGTGTTTGATTAAAATATTTTCAAATAAATCTTTAATAGATATGTGATTAAAAATAAACTTATTGCCGAATTGCCTTTTTAATTCGATATATCTTTTTTTGGAGTTTTTAAGTAGAAAATGACCATATCCGTTGGAATAATTAACTAAATGTACTTTATCATATTCTTTTGCTAATTGGATAGCACAATAAGTAGAATCTATTCCTCCTGAAAACATTAATGTTATTTTATTTTGCATGTTAAACTCTTTTTTAATTAAAATAAACATCTATTTAAAAGTAATGTTAAACTCTTTCTTTTTTGATAATATAATGCTATTTTAAATAAGGCAATATTTAAATATGTGCCATTATTCCATAGAAGAGATGATAATAAGACATATAAAATCTGGTTTTAAAGTTTTGGGGGCAAAATTACTTAACAAAAGATATCCCCTTAAAATTAATTTTATTAGTACTTATAGGTGCGATAATAATTGTTCTTATTGTAAAATAGGTCAACTAAAAAAAACAAAAGAACTTTCTACAAAACAGGTTAAGAGTATGATAAACTCATTAGTTAATCTGGGAGCAGAACATATTACTTTTATTGGAGGAGAACCTTTAATTAGAGATGATATGGGTGAATTAATAACCTATGCAAAGAAAAAAGGATTATTAACTACAATGAGTTCTAATGGTAATTTGTTTGAAAAGAAAAAGAATCAGTTGAAAGATCTTGATTTACTGATAACATGCTTCAATGGACCTGAAAAGATACATGATTCTATAAGAGGAGAAAGGAATTATAAAAAAATAATGAAAATACTTTCTTTGGATATAGGAAAACTTGCGACAACAATATTAACTAAACAAAATGTTAAATATATTGATTTTATAATGAATAAAGCAAAAAAACTTGGTTTTTATGTTAATTTTCAGCCAGTGTTTAGAAATGAACTTGCTAAAGTAGAAAATGATGAGATGGAAGAGATAATGTTAAGTAGAAAAGAGGTTAGAGATGTTTTCCAGGAGATCATAAGACGAAAAAAGAATGGAGAACCAATTAGCAATTCTTATCCATCACTCAGAAACTTTGCAAAATATGGTAAAGCTAAATTTAATACATGTTATTTAGGTAGACTTTCTATTGCTATAGACCCAGAAGGTAATGTCTATAGATGCTATAAATATGTTAATAAAGATAAAAAAATAAATGGATTTAAAATTGGCTGGAAAGAAGCTATTAAAAAATTGAATTTGAATAATTGTAAAGAGTGTTATTATGGGTGTCATATTGAGGATAATCTTTTGTATGGTCTTAATTTAAGTTCAATAATAAATTTGATAAAACTAGGAAGGATTTTTAAAAATGGAAAGTGAGATAAATTTAAAAAGGATTTCTCTGCAAGATAATTATATAAAATGGTTATATGACTTAATCAAATCTGACATTAGTGGAAATGTCTTAGAAGTTGGTGCTGGTGTTGGGGGATTTACAAAGATATTAGAAAAAAATGGAGTGAATATTTTTCCTATCGACAAAAAAATATATGATATTTGCCACAGCAATATAAAAATAAATAAATTTGATATAACAAACAATCCAAAGAAACTTGAAATGAAATTTGATACCATAATATGTATGAATGTATTAGAACATATCAAAGAAGAGAAGACTGCTATCAAAAATATGGCTTCTCTTTTAAATGACAAAGGTACGCTTATAGTGATGGTTCCTGCTATTAAGTTAGCATATGGTATTATTGATAAAGCAAATGAACATTATAGGAGATATAGTCGAAAAGAGATAAAAGAAAGGATTAAAGATAGTGGATTAAAGATAAAAAGAATAAACTATACTAATTTTATTGGTTTGTTAGGCTGGATTTATCAAAATAATGTATTAAAGTGTAATATACATAAAGTATCGGATTTGAATAGGTTTGATAGATTATGCCCAATAATATCTAAAATGGAATCTATAATAAAACCAGTAATTGGTTTAAATTTGGTTGTGGTTGCTAAAAAATGAATAATTTGATAAGATTTGTATCTAATTTAGGAATTGTATTAAAAAAGATAAGATTATTTCCAAGACTAATTAAGAATTATATTTTGCTTGCTTTTGGTAAAACTGCCCTAAGAACTGTAGAAATCGCTTTAACGTATGAATGTCAATGTAGGTGTAAACATTGTAGTTCTTATGGCTTAAAGGATAAGAAAAAAGAAGAATTAAGTATTAATAAAATTAAGAAATTAATAGATGATGCTGTAAAAGAAGGAGCAATACATATCCTTTTTACTGGTGGAGAAACTCTTCTGGCTAAAAATAAACTTATTCTGTTATTAAAATATGCTAAAAGAAAAGCGTGCTTAACTAGTATTGATACAAATGGATTATTATTGGATAAAAAATATGCTTTAGAACTTAAAAAAGCAGGATTAGATGTTGCTTGTGTTAGTTTGGATAGTTTTAACGAAAAAAAACATGATAAATTTAGGGGATATGTGGGGTGTTGGAAAAAATCTATTGGAGCTATAAAAATCTTTAGAAGGCTTAGAATAAATGTCATAATCAGCACTCTGATTACAAAAAATAATCTAAGAAATGGGGATTTAAAAAAAATATTAAAATTTGCCAAAGATAATGGAAGTAGTGTAATTTTTTGTCTTCCTGTGATGACAGGTAGATGGAAAGATAATAAAAAAGATAAACTTGATAAAAAAGATTTCAAGAAAGTTGAAGAAATAATGAAACATCCATTAGCTAGACTTTGTGAGGAAAATAATTATTTTTTCAAAGGTTGTGCTGCGGGTTCTGAGAAAATAACTGTAAGCCTTTATGGAGATGTTACTCCTTGTTCGTTTATAAAAGAAAAATATGGGAATATAAGAAAAGATAAATTAACTAGTATCTTGAAAAGGATGAGAAAGAATAAATATTATAATAAAGTAAATAGAAAGATTAAATGTTTGGCGTCTGAAAGATGATAGGGGGAATAATTAAAATATTTTTAATATCGATTTTTGTATTTTTAATACCATCTTATTTATTAACTCAATTATCCAAGAAAAAAGATTTTGAAAAATTCTTTTTAAATCTTATGATAGTGTTTATTTTCTTACCATTAATTTCATTCTATCTTATTTTGATTACAAATAATTTCTTTACTTTAATTAGTATTTCAATAATAGCAACAATTCTCAATTTAGCATTAATAATATTTGTAAAATATAAGAAATGTGGATTGAATAGAATCAGTATTAGAAAGAGAGACTATGTGATATTAATAATTTTGTTGGTTGTTTTTGTATTTAATTTCTTAACATTTTCTTTCCCAGAAGAAGACAGATATGAATGCCAAGATGATTGGGTCTACGCTAATATCCAATCTGAATACAGATACCACCCAAAACATACTGTTATAAATAACTTATTACCTAGCTCTTTTTATAATTACTCAAATACTGGAGAAGGAATATTGTATTATGAATTAAAACATAATTATAAGAGTGGCCCTCAAACTAATTGGGTTGAAAGACAATCTGTATGGAATGATGAACCATTCTCCATAGGCATACATCAGTCCTTTTTTATTGGTTTGTTTAATTTTTTGGGTATAAGAATTATGTTTTCATTAATTATGGCATGCTCTTCAATACTAATTTTTTTTATAATCAGAAATTTTGAAAAGGGGTTGTGGTTTTTATCAATTTTGGCCATTATATTATTGAATACTAGTTTAATTGCTAAAGAATCCCATAGTGCTAATATAAACTATCTGGGTCTGCTCCTTGTTACAATAATCATGTATATGCTAACAAGAAAAAATATATCAACTAAAGAGGTAATTTTAACAGGGGCTCTATATGGTTTTCTTGGTTCTATAAGGCCAATTACCATACTGTTTATACCTGGGATTATCTTATACTTTTATCATCATGATTTAAAGAAGATTATTCCGTTTGGAATAAGTTCTTTAGTATTAATATCCCCCGTAATGGTCATAAATTACTTTTTATATGGTAATCCGCTCCAATTTCCTGGCTTTTTTTATCGCCCCCTTATTGAACACAATTTATTTGGATTAACTTTTTATGTAAGACAACTTTTTAATTTTCCTTTTTATACGCACATAGTTAGAAGCAGAGGGTATCCTTATCCAGTGTTTTTTTATTTGCCTTTGATGATGCTAAAGAACTTTGGATTAATTTTATTTAGTACTATTTTTTTTGGATTAAAAGAAATAAGAAACAAAAAATTGAGATATTTTTTCTTGGTTACTCCCTTATTGCCCTTCATCTTATTCTTAGTAAGTGAGGATTGGGAAAGTCAAAAGACAACATTATTATTGTTAATCTTGCCATTTATTATTTTTTTTAGCATTAATGGTCTAAAAACAATAATTAAAAATTTCAAAGATAAAAGAAAATTAATATTGTTTTCTACATTATTATTTCTTATTATTATATGTATGATAACCATTAGAGATTTAGATTTTCCTGTTGATAAAAGACAAGGATTGGTAATGCCTTATTTAATAGAAGAGAATGAAAAAGATATAATCTACCAAAGAAAAGAACTGACAAATATTAATTTATTTCCTTTATTATCCTTTAATAAAATAAATATAGATGAGTTAACTGAAGATATGAAACTAAAAAGAGAATTGCCGCCTTTTTTAGAAAAATTCGCAAAGTGCATAAATGAAAGAGATGATATTATTGGATATAATTTCATAAAAAAAGAAGAAAAGATATATTTAACAATACCCCATATAAAAGACAAAGAAGATGTATCTATAGATATGGAAGAAATAAATATTTCAAAAAATGATATTATTTTCAGAGATATATCTTCACCAAACCATTGTTATACTTTTAATCTGAGGATAATTAAAAATGACAATGAAATTGATTTTTTTGTAGATAATATTTCTCAAAGAAGTTACAATAAAACTATTGGTAAAGAAATAGAGATTATATTGGAAGATAAAAATATTGATTTGAAATTGTTTGAAAATGATAAATTGATGGCTAATCTAAAAGAAGGGCCATATATGGTTGGAGAGATAACATAAAAAATGCGAAACAGATTTTTTTATAATTTGAGGTTGATATCTAAGAAAAAAGGATTGTTATTTAAATTGATTAGAAACTATATCAATTTAATTTTATTAAACCAAAGGGTCTTAAAGGCTGTTGAATTAGATCTCACATTTGATTGTCAACTTAATTGTCTACATTGTTACGCAAAAGGCATCTCTAATAGAAAAAAGAGAAAGATAAATTTAGAAGAAATTAAAGATATCGTTGATCAGTGTGAGAAACTTGGAGCAATATATTTTTTATTGAGTGGTGGAGAATCACTACTTTCAAAACATATTTACGAAACAATAAAGTATATAAATAAGAAAAATTTATATTGTAGTTTAGTAACAAATGGTTTGGCTCTTAATTCTAAGGTCATAAAGAAGTTAAAATTTTTTGGTTTAGACAATATAATAATAAGTTTGGATAGCCCAATAAAAAATAAACATAATTATCGTAGAGGTTCTAGAAAGTCTTATGATAATATAATAAAAAATTTAAGATTATGTAAAAAAGAAGGATTGGAAGTTTTTACAAGTACCATAATAACTAGAGATAATCTCTATAATAAAGAAATTGGGGAAATAATAGAATTGGGGAAAAATCTAAATATTAAAAGTCAATTCTGTTTTTCTGTTGCATTAGGTAATTGGAAAAACAAAGATGTTTTATTAAGAAAACATGATTGGGTTTATATAAAGTCTTTTTTAAAAAACTATGATGTCAGAACATGTGAAGAAGGGAATTACCTCAAATGGGGTTGTGCTGCTGGTTCTGAAAGAATAACTATAACCCCATATGGGGATGTAATGCCTTGTTGTTATATCCAAATGTCTTTTGGGAATATTCGGAAAGAAAAAATAAAAAAGATTTGGAAAAGAATGACAAAGAACAAGTTCTTTAATGATGTTAACAACAAATATTGTCTACCTGCTTATGATAAACAATTTATAGAAAAAGTGATGACAAAAATAAATAAATCAAAAGAAAAACCATTTAAATCTGAATAAAATTATAAAAATGCAATCTACCTCTTCAAACAAAGAAAAAAAGTATGATATTGTTTTAATTTCTATACAAAGAGATTCTTTGTCTACAAATAGTAGAAAAAAAGATGGATTAAACAGGTTGCCCCCATTGGGTTTAATGTATCTTGGTTCTTATCTCAATAAAATGGGTTTTAAAACAAAGATATTAGATATACCTGTAAATCGATTAGATGAAATTATAAATTTTGTTAAGAAAAGTATTACTAGAATTCTTGGATTTAGTATAACTACTTCAACTTTTAAAATAACAAAAAGATTTTTAGAAGAAAATAAACAAGTATTTAGTAATAATATTATAATTCTCGGTGGTGTCCATGCTAGTTCTATGCCTGAAACTTGCTTCAAAGAAATAGAAAAAATGGATTTTTTAGTTTATGGGGAAGGTGAAAAAATATTATATAATTTATTAAAAGAACTAAATAAAATTAATTGTGAAAAAAAAGATCTTCATAAAATAAAAAAAGAGTTGAATAGTATTAATGGACTTTGTTATAGGATTAATGATAAAATAAATATAAATAAAAAGCCTAACTTAATAGAAAATTTAGATGATATTCCTTTTCCAAAAAGGGATAGATTAAGTAAGTATATTCCGCCACCCAATCAATATAAGAAATTGCCTGTGGCCCATATAATGGCTAGCAGAGGTTGTTCTTATAATTGTTCTTATTGTTTAATAGGTAGTATGTATTCTTCTACTAGGTATAGATCAGTAGAAAATGTTATCAAAGAAATAAATTATCTTTTAGGGCTGGGTGTTAAAGAAATACATATTTGGGATGATTGTTTCACTTCTAATTATTTATGGGTTAAAAAATTTTGTGAGAGAATTATAAAAGAGAATATTAAATTTTCTTGGAGCTGTTTTTCGAGAGTTGATACCATCGATGAAAAACTGCTAAGGTTAATAAAATCTGCTGGGTGTTGGTGCATATTTTATGGAATCGAATCTGCTAACAAAGATCAATTAAAGCTTATTAATAAAAATATATGCTTAAAAAGAGCAGAAGATATAATAAAGATAACTAAAAATTTAGGAATTTGTACTAGGGTTTCTTTTATGCTTGGTCTTCCTGGAGAAAACATAAAAAAAGCTAAGAAAACTATTAATTTTGCTATTAAACTAAACCCAGATTATATCCAGTTCTGTTATACGACACCATTTCCTGGAACACAGTTATACAAAAATTATCACAAATATGGAACATTAGAATCTAATTTCTCAAATTATAGCTTATGGGATCCTGTTTTTATTCCATTTGGATATAAAACAAAAAAAGATCTAATAAAGATTAAAAAATATGCATTTAGAAGATTTTACTTAAGACCGAGTTATATTTTAAATCAATTAAAATCTATAAAATCCTATGAAGATTTTATTAGGTTTGTTAAAGGATGTTTTTTCTTAATTAATTATTTATAAATAGAAAATTAAATATATTTTGTGTTATTTATATTTAAACAAGATATTATAGCTATTGATTTGTTTTCTGGTAAATTGATTTTTTCTAGAAAGTACTTTTCTGGTAACGTTCCATTAATTATGGTTATTCCATGATACACCTTTAATTCGTTATTCGGCCAGTAAGAGTGGGGGTCGCTTTCAACAAAATCTTTATTTAAGATTAGATGAGTAACATTGTACATATTACAGAAATTTCTAAAAGTGGAGGACTCATTTCCATAAACAAGATTAAAAAAATCATTCGTCATTTCCTTCATTGTATTATGATAATATCTCATTTCAGGGTGGTAAGAATGAAAATTAAATATGATTTCTTGTTTATTAAATAGGGGTATAAATCTTATAAAGAGAGGATGTCCTGCAAATAATGATTCGTCTCCAAAACTTTTAATTTCTTTTAATTTGAGATTAATAGGGCACTTCTCAAAATCATGTTCAAAATATATTAGATAAAAAGGAATGAATAAAAGTAATATTATAACTAAAAAAATATGTATTTTTTTTCCGAACCTGGATACTAATCTCTCTAGATTCATAGAAAAGAAAAAGACTAAAAAAATAGGAAAGATTGCTTTGGTATAATAAAGTGGAAAAGCCAATATGCCCACAAATTTAATGATATTTACCAAATGTGAAAGAAAAAATAGTATAGTGGATGATAAAAATAAAGCGAATAGTATTTGGGGAAGATTCCATGCTTTTTTATAAAATATTATTGAGAAAATAAATAAAGATAGTAACAAAATAAAAGTAAAGATTACACTGTATGATGTTTCAAAAGAAAAAATACCGCTATAAAGAGTTTCTCCACGATAAGAACCTGATAGTCTAGAGAAAAAATCAGAGACGGTGCTGCCAAAGTAATAACGAGATCCACCAATATTGAATTCTGGCATATTTTGTGCCTCAGAAAAAGAGTAAGTTGTTTTGCCCATAAAATTAAGTGAAATAGGGATTAATAAAACAAAAGAAATTGAAATTAACAATAATAAGTTTAAAAAAAACTTTTTATTAAAAACAAACAAAGGCTTTTTTTTAGAAAACCTAAACATAGAAAAAAAGAGTGCACCTATAAATATAGAATTTAAAGGTGGATAAAATATCAAAGATAATGCAGTTAGAAAAAAACACCAAATAAACTTTCTATTGATAAATAGGTAGATAAAAAGTAAAATAAAAGGAAATTGAAATGCTCTAGGCAAAGCTCCACTAAAAAAATAAAATGTTGATGAATATAATAAGAAAGTAATTGATAAAAAGTATCCCAACCTACTATTCTTTAATTTTAGTCCTATTAAATATAAGATTACTACACAAAAAATAGAAAGAACAAAAGGCAATATTTTGGTCAGAACTAAAAATGGAATAAAAAAAGACAAAACATAGATAGTATATAGATAACCATAAGGAACAGCATATGCATATGTTAGTTGATTGATATCTTCTTCAAATAAACCATATTTTAAATTATGAAAAACATATCCTACTGCAATAACATCATCTGAAACAGTATATTTGTCAAATCCTGGATAAAAAACAAATATATTAAAAAGAAGAGATAAGATTATAAGTATTAATATGGCCAGTTTTTTGCTATTCATAGATGGGGTTTATTATTACTTATATAAATAGTTTAGTAAAATGTACTTATCAGGGTCTGAAAAAGAACTATTATAAAATAATGCAATTTCAGATCACCAGTTCATTATTAGATCTATAATTCTTCTAACTTTCATCATAGAATGTGGGAAGATAAAACATCTTGAATCGCAATTAAGACAAAAATCAAAATTACCTGTTCTTCTTTTATAATCTAAGAATTTTTTAGACTTGAACACTTTTACAATATCTTTGTTTTTAATATCTAGTTTATCAACTACATAAGCATCACATGGCAAAGAAATGCAACCATCAGGCAGCAGATTTATAGAATATTTTAACACTTCACATTTTTTATTAATGGCATCTTTTTTTTCTAAATGGTCCAAATAAAAACTAGTATTAGATATATTTCGGTATTTTCCCTTTAACTTTTTGACCATATTAACAAAAAAGGTTGGGTCTATTTTTCTAATATTTTTAGAGCCTTTAGATTGTGGTAATTTTATAGAAATTGGGCAATCGAACATATTAACAGGAGAAAATGTTATTTTACACCCTATTTTTTGTGATAGCTTAGCTAATTTTTCCATTTGATCTAGTGAGTCTCTTGTTATTGTTGAGTTTATTGCTACATTAACACCTTTTTTTCTAGCGAGAATTATATTATTTATAATTTTTTTATATTTATCCTTAGTACCCCGTATTTCATCATGAAAATCCACGGAATCGACCGAAACTCTTAAGATATCTATATTTTTAATGAATGATTTTTTATTGAGATATTTATCTAACAAAGTTCCGTTTGTATTGATAATGTTAAAAAAACCAGATTTTTTTGAGAAAGTCAAAATTTCAACTAAATCATTTCTTAATAATGGTTCACCACCAGTGAGATCAAAAATAGACATTCCTAACTTTGAGAATTGATAAATCAATAATTTGGCCTGGGAAGTACTTAGCTCTTTATCTCTAGGAAAATATTTTTCTCCGTATTTATGTATATTACAAAAAGCACATTCCATATTGCACCTATATGTGGGTTTCCACTGAAGTAAGATTGGGGTAGTAATACCCACCATATTTTTTAAAATAGTGTATAATGTTTTAAAAGTTGATTTTGAAAAAGGCCTTATTATCAATTTATGTACCTCTTGTATTCATTTATTACTGTTGCTAAGTTGGTCATTAAATATTTTAGTGAAAACCTAATTTTTGGTTCAACTTGACAATTATCCCAACATTTTTTACATCTCTGAAGTTTTTTTCTTACTTTGTTAAATTTTTTAGAGTTCCATATTTCTCTGATACTATGGTCCCTAATATTCCCAGCAATCAATTTACTGCCATAACAAGGATAGACATCCCCATAAGAATCCACTTCACAAACAATATTTCCCCCACTACATCCCCCCATTGGAAGATTTTTTCTATAAAAAGAAGGAATGCTGTTAAAAAATATTTTTGACATGCTGTTTAGCTTATTTTTCCCCAGATAATTAACCAGACGTTTTAATTCATATTCTAATTGTTTAACTTCTGCCACAGTATTAAAATAAAGGGAGTTATTTTGCTTTAAATAGTAATTAAGAGGGTATAATTTTTGGATAGGAAGAAAGTTTATTGAACTGACTTTCAGTTTTTTAGCCAAAGAAGCTAAATCTATTAAATTTTTATAATTTCTCTTATTTATTACACAATTTATAGATATTGAGATTTTTGGATTTATTCTCTGAATTGATTTTATTGCATTCGATGCTTTATCAAATGCCCCTTTCATCCCCCTTAAAGAATCATGTATATTTGATTTAGGTGAATCTATGGATATTGTAAAATTTTTTAAACCTGAATTTTCAAGTTTTTGTATATACCTAGGTGTTAATTTAGAGGCATTTGTCGTTAATGCTGTTGGCAGACCAATTTTAGAAGCTTCTTTGATAATCTTTGGTAAAAACTCAACTAATGTAGGTTCTCCCCCAGCTATGTGCAATAATTTTACTCCTAGTTTCTTAGAATCATAAATCAATTGTTTTACTTCATAAAAATCTAATTCCCTCTTTGAACTCTTAATCCTCCACATATCGCAAAATTGACAATGAAAATTACATTTTTTTGTAAGTTCGAGATAAACAAAAAGTGGTGCTTTTGGGGGTTTATTAAAAAGTAGATTAATGTATGTATTTAGATACAAAAAAAGATTATTTATCCATTGCCTCATTTTTATAGGCAAAGCACATAAATTTATAAATTTATGTATAACATCCATAATATGAAAGACATTATATTGGTATCTCAAGGTCTTGATTATTTTGTTGGAAAATCGAATAAATATAATAATATTGCAGTTTTCAGAAAATCTGAAGCATACCCCTCCCATTGGGTCTTTGTTATATTGGAAATGCTTTACTCAATGTAAAATATAAGGTAGGCATTATAGATTCTACATTAGAAGATTATAATATAGCAAATATTGTAAACAAGATTATACGTGAAAAACCGAAGGTTATCGGTATAAGTGTTTCGAGTTTGTCTCTTCACTGGACATATATATTAATTCGGTTATTAAGAAAAAAGTGCAAAGCTAAAATTATTTTAGGTGGACCACACATAAGTTATGAACCATATTCATTTAATTACCTTAAAGCAGATTATGGTCTAAGGGGAGATAGTGAATTTGAATTTTTAAAACTTGTTGATCTTATACTTAGAAATAAAGGAGAAGAAGAAAATATTTCTGGTCTTTTAAGCACGAAAAAAGTAAAAAATAGTCAAATAAATATTATTGATGATCTTAATTCTATACCGTTACAATCTAGACAGTTATTGGATAATAATAAATATGTTTTCCCCCTTAATACTGGAAAAGTTACTACAATAATCACTACAAGAGGTGCCCATTTAATTGTGTTTATTGTATATGTGGAAAAAGCAAATATAGAGAAAGATCTATAAAAAACATAATTGAAGAATTGATGATTCTTAACAAAAGATTTGATTATATTGATTTTCAAGATGACTGTTTTACATTTAATAAAGAAAGAGTTAAAAAATTATGTTTTGAAATGATAAAGCAAAAATTCGTTTTCAAATGGGGTTGTGCAACAAGAATAACTCTTATTGATAAAAAATTATTAAAGATAATGAAAAAAGCTGGTTGTGAAAATATACGTTTTGGAATTGAATCTGGCTCTAAAAAAATTAGGTGTATGACTGGTAAATCTATTGATTACAATTTATTAGATAAAAACCTTAAGATGGTAAAAAAAGAGGGTATTCGTTGTGTTGGTTTTTTTATCTTGGGGCTTCCTAAAGAAAAGAAAAAAGATATTAAAATGACTTTATCCATTATAAAAAAATTAGATTTGGATTATATAGAAGTTGGTTTGCCCTTACCCATAGCTGGTTCTGATCTCTTTAAAATGATGATTAAAGATGGAAAAGTTAAAAAAAGTTATTGGAAAGATATTTGCCATGGAAAAAGACAGATTGAATATTACATATCCAATAATTTAAGTTTTAATTATCTTAAAAGTATGCAAAATAAGGCGTATCTAACATTTTATTTTAGACCAAAGATAATAATCAGTAATTTATTGGAAATCAGATCTTTAAAAGATTTGATTCTTAAGTTTAGTATTGCATATGAAATTCTAAAGAATAATTAGCTCAAAGGTCAATCACAAATATAAATATCTTTTATTTCTGTTTCATTACAGTTATTCCTAAGCCAAGTAATTGTAGAATTATTGAAATAATATAAATCATTATTTTTGATTTCACCATTATAAATAAACCAGTTCCTACCCTCTGCACTATTGCTTATTTTACCTGGATCTGAAAAATCATAAAAAGTAAAATTCTTGTATTTTAGATTTGAATGATACTCTATTTCAAAAGCTTTGAAACCATCTACATATAACACATCTCCCTCTTTAAAGTTGGATTCAATATAGTTTATATAACTTATATCGTGTTTTTTAGCATAAACATCAGATATTCCAATTGTACTGAGTATTATAATAATAAGGATAATTACATGTTTAATATTAACAGAAATAGTATGAAGATATTTAGAGAAATAAAGAAGATAAAATGGTAATAGGAATATTATTTGATAATGTCTTATATTTATAAAAAAAGATAAGATAAAAAATAAGATAGGCAAAAAGATAAAAAGTAGATTGGATAGTAAATTTTTATCTTTAGTTCGTATGTAAATAAAATAGAATAAAGCAAGCATAAGGACCCCGAACCATTTTATGCCGCCTATAACAATATGATAAAATAAATTGAATATTGTGTTTGTGTTTGGTGGAAATAACATATCGTGCCAAGGTTCATTATAGGGAAAATCGAAAAGACCATATTTTATTGTTAATAGTAATTGAGGTATAAAGGTACAACCGACTATCAAGAAAATAAAAGAAACTTTTTTAATCTTGCACCTACAATGGGGATTAAACAATAGATATAAAAACTCAACGAAAAAAAGAAACATACTATAAAAATGTGTTTGTGCTAGGAAAAAAGAAGATGCTAATAAAAATATCCAATTTTTTTTGGTTCCATC
The DNA here is from genome assembly GCA_964447875.1 of uncultured Methanosarcinales archaeon. GTDB lineage: Archaea > Nanobdellota > Nanobdellia > Woesearchaeales > DATDXC01 > CAYUUQ01. The sequence goes on from CAYUUQ010000001.1 coordinate 26,713, forward strand.
TTTTAAGAATCTTATAAAGGTATAAAAATTGATTATTGATAAAAAAATAAAAAGTGAATATTTGTCTACTATACGAGAATAATCTATCAATATAGGGCATATTGCAAGAAAAAAAGCACTTAAATTTGCGACTTTTTGATTAAACATAAACTTAGCAAGTTTATGAATCATAAAAATCGATAACAAACCGAAGATTATGGGTAAGATTCTCGAAGAAACTGAACCTATCCCAAAAGATATGTTCCAAAAATGTAATATAAAAAACCAAAGTGGTGGATGAGGGACACCTGTTCTTATAAAATTATAACTTATTGGCCGGGAAGATACATCCAAAATACTTAATTCTTCTTCGTTCAAATTCTTTTCTGATAAATTAAAAAAAGCCAAACTTAAAAAGATGAGCATACTGAAAATAATAAATAAGTATTTCTTAAAAATTCTGAATTTATATTGTTTAAGATTTAACATCTATACTTATCCCCTATTTTTTCTTCAAAAATCTTTTTCAAATAAAAAAAATCACTCAAAAGAGTTTTATGTTTAAGGCCATATGATGTGCGTTTTAGTATAAATGGCAGTCTAAAATAAAATTCCTTATAGAATAGGTTATAATAATAAAAAATCTTTTCGGTTTTAAGATTTGGATGATTATAAATAGGTACCCGATTATTATGAAATTTATATAAATTCCAGTCTTCTGTCAAAATTCTTTTTTCTTTTTTCCACCTATACCAATATTCCGTACCAGGATAGGGAATAAATATGGAAACTCTTGCAAAAGTTGGATCTAGTTTCTTTACAAAGGAGATAGTTTGCTTCATCGTTTCTTCGGTTTCTTCTGGATTTCCAAAAACACATAATGCATAAGTATCTATATCATATTTATTGGCTTTTTTAAAGGCTTTAATTGTCTGATTGATTTTAATATTCTTGTTTAATGAGTTAATAATCTTTTGTGAACCTGATTCCACACCAAAAGAAATACGATAACAGCCTGCTTTTTTAGCATAATTGAGAAATTCATCATCAACACGATCAACCCGTATACCATTCTCCAGATTTAATGAAATATTCAGTTTTTGCTTTTTTATTTGGTAGCATATTCCTTTGGCTCTTCTTAAATTCTGGGTAAATGCATCATCAGTTAAGTGGATATCATTATAACCTAAGTCTTTTAGGTAATTTATTTCTTTTATTACGCGCGATATAGATTTTATTCTAAAAGTTGTTTCAAATTTCTGATTACAATATATGCACCTTTGATAATAAGGGCAACCTCTGCTTGTTTCAATGAACGCTATTGGGAAGTCTTTATGGAATGTTTTATAATATCTTGATTTTCTAATCATCTTTTTATCGATTAGATCCCATGATGGGATAGGTAAAGTATCCAGATCTAAAATAACATTTCTATGTCCTGTTTTTATAATCTTTTTTCCTTTTTTATAATATATACCATTTATTTTATTTAATTTATTTCCCAAGATAATCTCTTTTAGTGTATTGTCTCCTTCTCCAACAACAACTATATCCAATAGGGTTTGTTTTAAACAATATTCTGGTAGAGCAGAAACATGTGATCCACCACCAATTAATAAGATATGTTTGTTAAATTTCTTTATTTTGGCAATTATTTTCTGAGCATTAAAAAAATTGGGTGTTTTAAAGGTTACCCCCACATGGGTTGGATTGAACGACTGCAAGGTTTTGAATAGTTTCAAATTTGGATTTTCATATAGATTTAAGTCTAAGATTTTAACTTCATGACCAATTGTGCATATTGGTGCTGCTAAAACTGGCAAAGTTAACCCAGGAAAGTAATCTCCTTTAGCTAAAGACCCAGTGTAAGCATTTTCTGCCCCCCCTACTTCAACTAATAATATTTTTGATTTCATTTTATTATATGTTAATTAAATATTTAATAAAGGATTTTAGTAGCATAAATAAATCTAAAACGTTATTGTTTTTTATTGTTTTTGTCATCCATTTTAACCTTAAATAGAATCTTTTTGTCATTAGCTTTGATTCTGCCATACCACATATTTTGGAATTTTTATAATCCGTAAAGGGCACTATAGATACATAATCTGGATCCAACCCTTTGAGAATAGAATAATCATAATTTATGTCTTCTTTTTTTTGACTCGAAAACCCAACTATCATATAAGCTAATGTTTTTATTTGATATTTTCTGCATAATCTAAAAGCATTTTTTATACTTAAAATATTTTGATTTTTATTCATTTTAGACAGTATGTCCTTAGAAAAAGACTCTACACCTAATTGAATAAGTTTACAACCTGAATCGTTTAATTTCCTAAGTATATCTTTATCTAGATGATCGCATCTTGTTTGAATGAAATATCTGAATTTTGGATTGAAAGAGAGTAATAGATTACAGATTTTCAAAGCAAATTTTTTGTCTATTAAAAAATCTAAGTCAATAAACATGATGTTTTTTATTCCGAGCTTATGTAAACTTAATAATTCTTTTTTTACTTGATATATTGATTTTTTTATATATTTCGGATACATTAGTTTATTACAGAATTTGCATTTGTATGGGCAGCCCCTAGTTGTTTCAATTAAGAAAAATTTTCCAGAAAATAATGGAAAGGTATAGTTGGTGTTCTTTACTAAAGAATAATCTGGAAGGAGAAGATTATTAATTTCGGTTCCGACCCGTTCTTTTCGTTTCAATATGAACTTATTTATAAGATTATAAACATTTATTTCTGGATTTGATTTGATGAAGAATTCATTTTTAGCATGTTTTTTGGGATTATGTGGCCCAATAAAGAAAAAATAACTATCTGGATTATTTTTCCTCAAGATATTTTTGAATTCTAAAAATGAGAAATCTATTTGAGGGCATTGCCATCTATCAAGAGAGGCTGAAGATATTATAAATATGTCTGATTTCAAACTATTCCAAAAATTTGACCTTGCTTTTATTTTCTTTATATTAGCATCTATTAGTGAAATATAAAAGAACCCTGCCTTTTTAAGTAAAGAAGAAACGTATAATAAACTTAAAGGAGGGTAATCTTTATTAATTTGACCAATATTAGAATAATCTATAAAAGGATTGATCAATGTTACTTTTTTTTGGTTATATTTCTATATCCCCTTTTAAACATTTTTCACCAAATAATTACCAATTGCTAAATAATCCAATTTAGCTTCTTTAAAAGCCGCTATAGCGTCATTAGGGGTACAAACAATGGGTTCTTCGTGTAGATTGAAGATTGTAATTAATATTTAACATTTTCCAGTGATCTTCCTAAATTCATCTAAAATCTTATAATATGGTGGATTATCTTCCTTTGACAGTATTTGTGGTCTTGCGGTTCCATCTATATGAGTTACTCCCGGACATTCTTCTTTCATTTTTGGCTTACAATCGAAAGATATGTTCATATATTTTGAAGTTAATTTAGCTTTTTTTAGGTCGTAATAATATTTGTCAGCAAATTTTTTGATAGTTGTTGGTGCAAATGGCATAAAATTGGTTCTTTTTAATTTCTTATTTAACCATATTCTTACAGTATTGTCATCTGGCAGGCAGAGTATAGATCTATTTCCTAATGCTCTAGGACCATACTCTAATGCTCCATTAAATCTTGCTATAATTTTTCCTTTTGACAGTAATTCTGCTACTTGATATTCGATATTGGTTAATTTCTCATAAAATATCCCTTTTTTATCTAATGTCTTCTTAATCTGCTCGTCTGAAAAATCTGGACCTAGGTAGATTGTGTCCATTGGTGCATGAGGTATTCTTATTCTTTTATTCAACCAACATAAACCAGCACCCATACTTAAACCGACATCATTCATAGCTGGATGGATGTATACTTGTTTGACTTTATCTAATTGAGATAATCTTTGATTTAGTTTAACGTTGGAAAATACCCCACCAGATAAAGAAAGATTATTTGATCCATATTCGTCTAAAAGATTAGAGGTATAATCACAAAAAATCTTCTCGAATAATAACTGTAATGTGTGTGCTACATCTTCTTTCTTAAATGTAGCTAAGAATGATTTTAATTTAGGATAATTATTAAAAAAAGTTCTAGAAAGAAGGAAGGTGTTTTGTTTATTATCTAGATAAAATATTCTTTTTAATTTTTTAAATAATCTCTTATTGGGTTTACCATAGGCAGCTAGACCTGTTACCTTACCTACCTCTTTCATTGGATCGAAACCCAATAATTCAGCAATTCCTCCATAAAATAGTCCAGGCGAATTAAGTGGTGACGAAGTTTTAATAATTTTATAGGTATTATTTTGACATAATGATGTTGTTGAAGAATGATAATCCCCGACTGCGTCGGCTGTTAAAGTTATTGCTTTATTAAATCCAGAAGTAAAGTATGCATTACATAAGTGGCATTCGTGATGGGGCAATGTTTCTTTAAAAGAGATTGGTATTTTATTTAAAAGTGTATTAACTTCCCTAATTTTATTATTATTAAATAATATTTCACTATATTTTACTCTCATATATTCTAAAAAAGTAAAACACGAATCTTTTTTATTTTTTAAGAGCATATTAACAAATCTATGAGGATTATTTTGACTAGAATATATTGTTCTATGAATATTATATCTTTCCTTTAAAAGTTTAATAGATAAAGAAGGCTTACCTGAGTCCAGCTTCTTTCTAGACAAATTTTCATTTGCTAAAGAAAATAATATTTTGCCATTAGAATCAAATAATGTGGAGGAGTTATTTTGGCCATCATTTATACTTAATATGTATTTTTTAAAATTCATTTTATAACTTTCAAATAGTTTTATTTTATATAATTTTCGAAGACACCTTTGCTTAATGAGATATAACCTTCAATAACATCTTAGTTAACTATACCTGATTCTAAAGCGCCAAAGTGAAAGTAATTGTTCGTATGATGTGCTAAAAATATTAAGGCTTGATTTTCCTTTTTCTTCCCAACATAAAGGTAATTCCTTTATGGTGTATTTCCTCTTTCTTGCCTCTAACATAAACTCAAGATCCCACGGCCAACCATTACTTTTAATTTCTCCATTTATACTAATAAAAATGTCCTTTCTAAATGCCTTAAGTCCTACATCAGTATCATGAATTCTTAGTTTTGGAAAAATAATCCTGACTAAAGTAATATATATTTTACTTAGCATAGATCTATAAAATTTCCTTTTTATTCTTGAATTCGGCATATATCTAGATGCAATAACAATATCATATTTCTTAAGGGTGTGTATCATTTTTTCTATTATCCTTAAATCTATAGTTAAAGGAATATCTACGTCCATGAATAGTACCCTAGTTCCTTTAATTGAACTACAGGTTCTTTTTAATGCGTGACCCCTTCCCTTGTTTTTATTATTATTAATAAATTTTATATTGTTATTTATGTTAGAAAGTTTTTTTATGATATCAAAAGACTTATCTGTTGAACCATCATTTGATAATATTATTTCATTTTTTAAGTTTAATCTCTTCATGTAATTTACTAAAGTAAGTATATTTTTCTCTAATTTATCTTCCTCATTATAAACAGGAATTACAATCGAAATCATTTTGTATTTTTGTACCAATTGATATATTTTTTCATTCCTTCTAAGAAAGTTGTTTTTGGTTGCCAATTAAGGTCTATTTTTGCTTTTTCTGAAGATACTGTTTTTCCTTTATAGTCTCCTTCTCTAGCTTCTTTATGTATTATTTCTACGTCGCCCATGTTAGATTTTATTGTTTCTGCCACTTGTTTTATCGATATTGGTTCAGTTCCATCGAGATTATAGATTTTGTTTTTAGCTAACTCATTTAGGGCTAAAACATTTCCTTCTGCTAAATCTTCAACATAAATAAAGTTTCTATATTGTTTTCCGCTGCCATTAATTGTTAATGGTTCTTTATTTATTGCCTTTCTTACAAAAATAGGTATAACTGTGGTTTCCCTTGCTCTTGGGCCATAAGGAATACCATATCTTAAAATTGTAAAATCTTGATCGTATAATTCTTTATAATCATGACAAAATAACTCTCCTGCTATTTTAGTTGAAGTATATATATGTCCTGCTCCAGGCATATGGAAAGGACTTTTTTCATCTACGTTTTCTTCTTTTGAACCTGCATAAACCCATACAGTACTTGCAAATATTACTCTTTTAATATTATTTACTCTTGCGGCTTCTAGAATATTTATTGTTCCGGTACTGTTTAAATTAATACATTTTATTGGATCTTTGTATGCTTTGTTTACATTAGAAACAGCTGCTAAGTGATATATAACATCAATATTCTTTGTTGCCTCTTTTAATTTATTAAAATCTAGAATATCTCCATTAATATGATTAAGCGGTTGCTTATATGGTTCTGCTAAGTCAAAAGTGGTAACATTATGGTTTTCTTCCGCTAGTTTATCTACTACATGGCTTCCTATAAATCCATTTCCACCGGTTACAAGTATATTCATTTTAATTCCACCTTTAATGATTTAATAACATAATTTATTTCTTCTTCACCCATGCTTGGGTAGATAGGTAAACAAATATGATCGCCACAGTGTTGTTCTGCTGATTGGAAATCTCCTTCCTTATAACCTAGATCATCAAAAATTGGTTGTAAATGACATGGTTTTTCATATACTTCGCCAGTTAAGGATATGTTATATTTTTGTTTCATTTTATCTTTCAGTTCTTTTCTTTTTTTATTTGTTAAAAAGCAAATATATTTGTAATAATTGGATTTATTATTATCATTTATTTTTAATAATTTTAGATTTTGCGTATTTGCTATTTTTTCATCATATATTTTTGCAATGTCTCTTCTTTCTTTTATTAGATTATCCAATTTACCTAGTTGAGAAAGCCCAACTATGGCGTTTAGTTCACTCATACGCCAGTTATATCCTAATTTTGTGTGCGTATTTCCTGGACCAGACATACCTTGATTCCTATAAATCAAAGAATTTTCATATAGCTCTTTGTTGTTTGTTAAAACAACGCCCCCTTCTGCAGAAGTCATTACTTTTGTTGCAAAAAATGAAAAAGCTGCTGCATCACCAAAAGAACCCGCTTTTTTATCATCTAAAGTAGAACCTTGAGCATGAGCAGCATCTTCAATTAGAAAAATTCCTTTATTTTCACATAATTCTTTTATTTGATTTATTTCTGGTGTTACTATACCCCCAATATGGACAACAACTACTGCTTTTGTTTTATCTGTTATTTGTTGTTTTATTGTTTTTTCATTAACGCACAAGCTTTTGTCACAGTCTGCAAACTTAACTTTATTTCCTGAGTGTAAAACTGCTGCAGGTGTTGCAAAAAATGTATTGGTAGGTACGATTATTTCTTCATTTTTGAGGTTTAATGACCTAAATATTATCTCTAAAGCAGATGTTCCGCTGTTTGTTGCGGTCCCGTATTTGGTGTTAGTGTAAGAAGAAAATTTATCTTCAAATTCTCTGACATATTTACCTAATGATAAAAATCCTGATGAGAGAACTTCATCTATTTTATCTTTTATATCTTTTTTTTCTTCTTCTGTGAATATTATTTTTACTGGAGGTATTTTCATTAAAGAAAGAAAGAAATAGGGTTACTTATAAATTTATCTGATAGGATAAATATCTATTATAGAATATAGAAAAGGTTATATAAAAAGATGAGTATGGATTATAAGAAGAAAGTGGTTAAAAAGAATTTAGGAAATTATTTGAGTTTGACTTTTATATTAGTTATATCATTCTTATTCACAATTCCTTTATTAGAAAATATAAACAATGATATGTATGATGAGGATTGGTTTCAATTTTCATCGCATAATCTGAATTCTAGAAAATCTATAATTGAATATAAACAACTTCCTTTGTGGTCCCCTTTCTTGGGGGGTGGATTTCCAATAATTGGACATCCCCAAGATATGACACTTAGTCCATTATTTCTTTTCATATTAATATTTGGTGAAACAGTTGGATTAAAACTGATAATAATTCTTATTTACTTGTCAAGTGCGTTAGGAACATATCTTTTCAGTAAAAAGGTATTGTGCTTCTCTCAATTAACAAGTTCATTTGTTGCTCTCTCTTTTGTTTTAAGTAGTTATTTACCATATCAACTTTCTGATGGTAACTTTCATTGTGAACCATTTCTTTTATTGTTGCCCCTATTGCTTTACTTATATGAAAAATCAATTAATAACAAAAAATTTATTTTTTTCAGTGCATTTTTATTGGCTATAATGTTATTTTCTGGGGCTTTTGCTTTTTTATACATATTTCTTGCTTTCTTCATGTACTGTCTTTTCAGTCAAATATTTTGTGCAAAAAAAAAGTACTTCAAAACGTTTTGTATTATCTTTATTTCCTTATTATTTATTGGATCAATAAAGATTCTGCCTACTTTGGAAATATTATCAAATAAAGGCGCCTGTATGAGTGACCCTTTAGATTCAAATCCCCATGCAAGTACGATTTGCAAAGAGAATATAAACACGGTGCCCCCCAACTACCTAAGTTATTCTAATCTTGTAAACTCTTATTTATCAAAAAGTTTTCCTTATCATTCTACTACTTACACCGGAATAATTCCAATAACATTTTTTATTTTAGGATTATTTTTTATAAGAAAGAATATAATAAAATTTCTATTGTTATTTTTGTTATTTTTGTTATTACTTCTAGGAAATAATTTTGTGATCAATATTCATCATCTTTTTTCATATATCCCATTATATAATTTAGTAATTAAATTGAACAAATATATTCCCCCAATAATATTATTTTTCTTTTGTATTATTTCAGGAAATTTTTTAAATAAAATATATTTAAAAATAAAAAATAAAAAATTATTGATTTCATTAATAACCTTACTAGTTTTATCTTCTATATTTTGGCAGTTTTATTCAAATATTGGGACACAATCTAATCTTTTTATATACCCTAAACAAAAAGTAAACCTTAAAAATAATTTTTATCAAACACGTATAATTACTACTTCAAGAGTAAACATAGAAACATCAAAAAATCAATATTATAATATTAGAAAAGGTATTGGAACAATTAATTGGTATAGTAGCATAATATTAGATGAAAACACGATACCCAAATATTTTGTTTATAAAAATAGTAGTTTAATGGAAAACCAGAAATATTTAGGTGAAGTTTACTTTATAAATAGAAAAAATAAGGCGTATATGAAATATTTTAGTCCGAATAAGATGATTATTGATGTAAAAATATCAAAACCCGATACATTGATTATAAATCAAAATTATAATAAATATTGGAAAACCGATTGTGGAAAATTGTTTGATAAGGGGGGATTATTAGCAATTGAAATGGATACGCAATGTAAATCAGTGAAAATATGGTTTACCCCTGTATTGTTTTTTATAGGGTTGGGAATCAGCCTAGTTACTTTAGTTATATACATTATTTTCATTATTAAAAAAGAATAAACTCAATACAAAGATAAGTTGGGTTTAGCTTTTTGATATTCTTTATATGCTTTTATCCATGTCTTTGACATCATTTCTTTAGTTATCCTCTTATCATTATTAAAGTTTCTTTTAAAATGCCCGCAAAAACGACATAGTAATCTTAATTGACTTTTTAATGTTTGTTGATTTACTAATGAAAGTCTCTTTATAGCTATATCAAAACCAAATACTCTATCAAGGCTAGCCCCTGCACCACATGGATAATAACCATATCTAGTCAGCCCCAATCCACATTCTTGAGTTGTCTTACAACCTCTAGTGAAATCTGCGTTCTTATATTCTTTTATATCAATTGGTGATATGTTATAACTAAAAAACTTATTTTTAATAGAAGTTTTATATGAATTTCTAATATTCACCCAACTTGGTAATTTGGATAAAATTTTATTAACTTTTCTACCATACCCATTTGTTACAAGTTCTATAATACAATTCTGTTTTATGTCCCTATATCTTTTTAAGATCCTTAGGATATCAAAAATATGTGGATGTAAAGTTGGTTCGCCACCAAGTAATCCTATATATTTCCAATTCCAATTTTATTCGATAGATTCATTTACGAACTTAATAATTTGGTTGAGCGTCATCTGTTCATTAGATGCGGCTTGTCTAACTGATCTATTACAATTAAAACAACATAAATTGCAAAAGGTAGTTATTTCAATTTCTATCTTTTTCATATTTGGAATCCATGATCTTTTCTTATTAGACATTTTATATTAAATATCAACTTATTCTAAATCTTATTTTTCAATATCATTTTATTGAATTTTTACTTATTTCAAAAAAATCTTTACACATATCGCAATACTCAAAATTTTTACTCTTAACCTTTCTTCTTACAGAAATGGCTTCACTAGAATAATATATATCATGCAGATTTTTCTCAAATATATTTCCTATTTTAGCTTCAAGAATAGTTAATGTTCCACAACATGGAAAAACATCACCATTTGGCATTATATCAAGGGTATAATTAGGAACAACACACGGAACTTTTTTGTGGAATATTTTACCATATTTTCCTTCTGAAAAATTCTCTAATTCTTCTAAAAATTCATTATTTTTTGATTTATTTATAATAAAAATTTTTGATTTCCCAACTAAATCAAAAAAGAAAGGATTGAATGAAATGTTTATTTTTAATTTTTCACTTAGCATGTTAGGAATAATTTTTAAATAAAATTCTTTCATTTGAACTTTATTCAGCCTTAAATTTGATTTGGATATTACCTTATTTTTTGAATTTTGACTTAAGCAATCAACTTGAGAAAAATAAAGATTATCAACCCCTAATCTATCCAAAATTATCGGAAGATCGGATATATGATCATAATTTATTTTTGTAATAACGCAATTTACACCAACTCTTATTTCAGGATTCGATATCTTTATTTTTTGTATAAACTCAGTTATTTTATCGAAACTATCGACTCCTGTTATTTTTTTTTGAATATCTTTATCATCTGAGTGTAATGTTAACATAACTTCATCTAGTAACTTTGAATATTTTATTACTTCGTTATTATTTAAAACTGCATTGGTGGCATATTCTATTTTAAATCCTAATAATTTAGAAAATTCAAAAACTTCTATTAGGTTATGATATAAACTAGCTTCTCCACCTGTTATCTTGATATGATTAAAATCTAACACAAATGCTTCAAATAAAATGTTTTTTACTTTTTCAAGAGGTAAACTAGATTTATTTTCTTGATTCCACCAATCACATATTATACATCTTGAATTACATTTGTCTGTTAACCTTAGGTAAATTGATTTTGTTGGATAATCTGAAATTGGTTTTGCTATTGAAATAAACTTACTCTTACCATCAAACAACCTAACATCAACCTCTTGTTTTAATTCCCTTAAATTTCTTATACCCTTAACTGTTTGTTCAAAACTTCCTGGAACTTTAGTTATCTTATCATGTTCTTCAGAGGTTTTACCAAATATATTAATTATAAACTTATTTGCACCAGCATCGATTATTTTTTTACAATATTCTAAGTTTGAAAATGCTCTTCCGTTTGATTCTATTGTTATGTATTTATAATCTAACTGTTTTGCATAATCTATTAAAACATCTAAATTATCTCTTAATGTTGATTCTCCACCTGTGAAAATTACTTCTTCTCTGAAATAGGATTCTTTGTTATCATTTTTCCATTCTTGAAGTTGATTAAAAACAACTTCTTTTCTTTTTCTATCTCCGCCCTTACCTATCTGAAAACAAAAAGAACAATTATTATTGCATTGATGAAAAATTGGTATCTTTAATGGTGTTTTTAGTTCTTCAAGTATTAATTTAGGAGTGAGATTAGAATTAAATGTCATTTCTAGTTCTGAAAAATTGTTTTTCATCATTGATAATTTTTCTTTTGAATTATTTAATTCTTTTATTAGATTGGTTAATTGAACAATATCTAGATTGGCTATTGATTTAGAAACGCCTTTATCTACCAATAGATTGGTTCTTTCTAATTGATCATCATATTATTTAACCAAAGCGTAAAGTAAAGATGTGGTTTTTGTATAAATAAAATCATTTATAGTGTTATACCCTACTTGAGAGATTACTAAATCTGCGCAATTCATTAATTCTAAAAAATTCTGTTCAAATTTAACAACTGAATCATTAGGTATTTTATTATATGGTCCAGAAATTATTATAAAATTAATGTTTTCGTTTGTTAGTTTTTCTTTTAATTTTAGAATTAAATCAAAATATTCTTTTGATTTTTTATCTCCTCCGCCGCCTGCAGATGCTAAGATAACTAATTGATTGTTAATTATTTTATATTTTTTAGAAACATCTGAATTAATCTTTAATTTTCTAACTAATGGCCCTATAAATTTTATTTTTTCTGAATTTGATAATGATTCTAATATTTTTGGTGGTACAGAATATCCTTTAAACTCATCAATAGAATGGGGCAATAAAATTAAATCAATATGTTCGTAATCTGAACTTTTTATGAATTTATCGATAAGATTGTTTTTATATTTTCTAAAAACAAATATATGTTTTAAAGGGAAATTAAATGTTGTACCTAAAATACCTGTATTGTAACTAGCATCCCAAATTATAGCGTTTGGTTTATAATCTGTAATTATATTATATATTTCTTCATAATAGTTCTTTTTCTCAATCTTAAAATAGGTATATCCTTTTTGATCTAACCAATAATTGAATTTAGAATTAGTCATAAATGCTATATCTAAGTGAGGCATTGCTTTTTTTAACATGTCTGCAATTATTATGCTTCTATTTAAATGACCTAGTCCTTCACCATTTACAACATAAAATAATATTTTCATAGTTTCAGTAATGTTTAAATAGATTTAAAGATTATGGTTTTATATGAAAAGGGTTGTTTTTATATTTCCTAAATTAAGTAGTCTTGGGGGAGCTGAGAAGGTATTTTTGCATGCTATGAAGATTATGCAAAATCAAGGATATGAGATAATATTGATAACTCAGAGTATTCCTGATAATGATATGGCTATAAAGCTTTATGGAATAGATATTGAGAAAATAGTTTCAAGATATTATAAAGTAAGGGCTTCTAATTTATCTTCATCTTTTAGAGGCATATGGGTCTATCAGAAGGAAAAAGAGATAGGAAAGATTCTAGAGATAATAGAAAAAGAGAAACCTGAAATGTTATTTATCTCTCAAGCTAATATGCCAAAAATTGAGGTTGATATCCCTAAGATTGCTTTTGTCTGGTGTCCGTTTACAAGGTATTTATTTAAAAGAAAAAATTACAAGTTAAAAAGTGAGTGGAGAAAAAAGATGGATGCTAAAGTTGATGAAGCACCAGACGATTATCTATTACTTGCTAATTCTGAATGGACACAAGATAAGATAAAACAAATATGGGGATGTGAAAGCAAGGTACTGTATCCTTGTTGTGATATCAAAGAAGGAAGTGTAAAGGCTGAAGATAAAAAAAATTGGATATGTACTATATCTCGGTTTAATAAACATAAACATATAGAGATTGCAATTGATGCTGTTAAGGAATTAGAGAATCTTGAATTACATCTGATAGGTATTGCTAAAAATGAAGAAGATGAAGATTATTTGAAGAAATTGAAGAAAATGGCTGGGAGTAAATGTGTGTTTCATGTTAATGCTAGTATAGAAGAGAAAAAAGAAGTTCTTAAAAAAAGTAAGTATGGATTACATCTAAATGGTGCTAATATGCAATTTCCAACATATGTAGGGTATGAACACTTTGGAATTGTTATCGCTGAGATGATGAGTTTTGGATGTGTAATGCAGCATTATAAATATGGATTTTTTCCTGAATTTATATTGGATGAAGATCAGAAATTTAATGGTGTTGATGATATTATTACAAATATAAAGAAGTTTGAGGATGATTTTGAATTGTATAATAAAACAATGTTAAAAAATCAGGAGATTGCTAGTAAATATACTGATGAGGAGTTTGAGAAAGGATTATTGGAGATTGTTGAGAAAATTGGGACTTAATTATGACTGATCTTACAGGCAGCAATGTTGCCGATATTGAAATTACAGTGGCTGATTTAATAGGTATTAATATTTAAGGTATGCAGTATTTCCTCCTGGAGAGAATATTATATTAAATCTTGTTAAATCTGTCAATATACCATAACTCCACATGAAGATAAATATGATGATGATGATTATGCTTATTATTAACTTTTTTATTGTTTTATTTCTTAATTTGATATTATTTGATAATAGATTTAATTTAATCTTTGAAATATTAGTTAAACCTTTTGAAGCCAATATTGTTATAAATGGAATCAATGCAGTATGCATCCTACTTTCGGCTAAAGTTAAACTATGTAGTACCGTATAATAAAATATAATGATTAATAGTAACCATATTTTATTATTTAATTTTGTAAATATTGTTCCAATTATGCCCATTATTATTATGATAGTATAAGGTATGGTTATTAGAAAAAATAAAAAGAATAGTATTGCTGGGTGAAGTTCTCCAATATAATTATGAGAATAAGCCATAATAAATTCTCTTTTAT
>CAYUUQ010000002.1:0-20779 GCA_964447875.1 uncultured Methanosarcinales archaeon
TGCTTCCCTTACAATAGAACAAACCTTAATATCTAAATCAAAATTAAGATCTTTAACCATCTTCTTAATAACAAGGCTTTGTTGATAATCTTTTTGTCCAAAATAAGCTCTTGTTGGTTTAACTATATTAAACAGTTTAGCAACAACCGATGCAACACCCTTAAAGTGAGTTGGCCTTGTCCTTCCGCATAATGATTCTGTAATCCTCTCAACTTCAACAAAAGCCAATTCCTTAGTTGGATACATCTCGTCCTCTGATGGATAGAATATATAATCAACCCTTTCTTTTCTGCATAATTCCATATCTCTTTTAAAATCTCTTGGATACTTAGCCAAATCCTCATTTGGAGCAAACTGAGAAGGATTAACAAATATACTAACTATAATAAAGCTATTCTCTTTTCTTGCTTCTTTTATTAAACTCAAATGCCCTTCATGCAAATAACCCATAGTTGGAACAAAACCAATAGTCTTTCCTCTAGCCTTAATCCTATCTGCAATTTTTTGCATTTCATGCACTGTTTCAATAACTTTCATTTTGAACAAAGTGAAAAATGAAAGCTACGAACCCATAGTGAGTCTGCTTTCATAGTTAGAGAAGAAGCATTTTGGCTTTTTAAAAGTTTGTAAATTCTTACTAAAATAATCTATTCAAAACTTTGTTCTTTACCTGGAAAATCACCAGATTTAACATCTTTAACATAACTAGAAACAGCTTTTCTTGCTTCTAAACCCAGTTCTCCAAACCTCTTAACGAACTTAGGCTTAAACTTCTCAAATAATCCTAACATATCATTCAAAACCAATACTTGTCCATCGCAGTTTTTTCCTGCTCCAATACCTATTGTAGGAATACTTAAAGAATCAGTTATCTCTTTAGCAACATCAGACTTAACCATCTCTAAAACTATTGCAAAACAACCTGCTTTTTCTAAAGCAATAGCTTGATCTAACAACTGATCATCTGAATGAACTTCAGGTTTTAAAGCTGTTTGGGGTAAATGTCCAATATGCCCAACAACATTTATTCTATTTTTAACTAAAATATCAACAATGGAGGGCTTTCCTTCTACTTTAACAGCATCAGCACCAACATCTAACAATAATTTGGCATTTTCAACTACTTTTTCTTCTGAATCAGAGCCATAAGGCATATCTGCAACAATAAATCCTTCGGTTCCATTTCTAACAGCTTTAGTATGTCTTACCATATCAGCCATACTAACGTGTTTTGTAGAATCATAACCTAAAACCACATTACCTAGTGAATCTCCAACTAAGATAATATCCACAACTCCACCTATTATAGAAGAAAAACAATAATCATAAGCTGTAAGCATAGCTATTTTTTCCTTTCCCTTCATTGACTTTATTTCTTCTATATTCATAGTAAACTAATAACCAAACAAACTATAAAATCTTTTCCCTAATCAACAACTTCAGTCTCTAATTTATCAATATCGCAAAAATCAGATGTGAAATTATATGCGCCTGCATTCAAAAAAACAAGTTTATCTCCAACTCTAATATCCTTAAGATAAACCCTGTATCTAAAAAGATCCATACTGCAAGGTGTTATTCCCTTAACAACATAAGGTTCTCCCTCAGTTTTATCAAGCTCTCCTTCAATCAATAACTTAACAGGAACTAATATTGCATCCATATCAGAGTTATAAACAGATGCATTTACAGTGATATTATGATCATCAACACCAACAACTGTTGTCTCAAGTTTAACAGCACTAGCTGCAATAAATCTTCCTGGTTCTATAACTAACTCTCCACTAAACCAGGCTCTCAATTCATTAATTTTTCCAAATATAGAATCAACAACCTTTTCATTAGTATTAGCATAAACTGAAGGTAACCCCCCACCAATATTTAACATATCTATCATTGAAATAACATCTTCATCCAAGATATGAGAAAGTTCATACTTTAAGTTCCACTCAGCCATATTTTGAGTCTTACGATGAAAATGAATTCCTAATTTCTCAATTTTATCATTCTTCTTTAATTCCCTAACTTTATCATTTACAACTTTACTTCCCATTCCAAAAACAAAATATCTTTCAGTTCTTATTGTATGTTCCTTTAATTTTAATCTTAAAAAAAGATTAATCCTGACATCATTAGAATCAAGATATTCTAACAATATATCCAAATCAGACAAATTATCAACTATAAAATATCTAATACCGTTTTTAATCAATTCATCTATATCTGAACTAGCCCATGCTTGAGCCAAAAATATAACTCTTGACTTATCCTTAATGTGCTTTAACTCATTCTTAAAATGTACACTAAACATTGAATCTGTTTCAGACTCAAGAACATAAGTAACATCTTGATTGGTTTTAGAACTATAAGAAACTACATCACAAACAGATTTAACCTTATGGTAATTATTCAAAACTTTACTCTTACTTAAAATAAATTTAGCTTTTTGCATCTTTCTTCATCTCTTCTTTTATCTCTCCTTCTTCTGTTTTCTCACGTTCTTTAGTAACTAATAACCCATCATTATCCAACTGCTCCATAGCATTGATCATTGCTAATGGAAAAGTTATCGTAACATCACCTACAACTGTAGCAACATCGCTTTCATCTTTTACCTTGCCCCAACTTTTAGCTTCTTCTGTTGTAGCACCAGACATAGAACCTGATGTTTTATGTGCTGTTGTCATATAAACAGCATAATTAGCTCCGCCATTCAATAACGTACTCAATATTGCATGGTGTTTTGAAATCGAACCGCCGAGTGCAACAACACCTTTCTTTTCATCATATGATGTAACAAAAAGAATATTTCCAAAGTCCTTAACAACATCAACAACAAAATCTTTATGCTTTTGCTGAAATAAATAAAGGTGAAAACCAAAAGCACCATCAGTTATTGCTGGACAAAATATAGGAACATTTTGTTTAGCTGCCTGATATAATATGGAATTCTCATCAGATAAACTAAGGCCGATCTCCCTAAGTAAATCACTTACAGCCCATCTTTTTTCCTTCTGATACAATTTATCTAATATTTGCATAATCATATCCTCAAAATGCATATAACTTTCATTATTAACAAAGATATTTCCTATTCTATTAACTCCTTTTTCATGTAATTCTACATCATCTGAATCAAATCTACCTATAGAGAATCTCTCACCCGATGCTTTCATTATATCTTCTTCTATTCCTCCAACTGTCGTAACAATAACATCAGCCATACCTAGTTTAATAACCTGAGAAAAAAATCCCCTTAACCCAGATGTGACCATATTTGAAGTAAAAGTAAGAAATATCTTAGTATTGTCCTTCTTCATTTTAACCAGTACATCTGAAGCTTTCTTTAATTCAACACTTTGATAACCTAAATGCGAAAAGGAGTCTACTAAATCCTTAACACTCATTCCTTTCTTCCATAAAAAATCTTTAACTTGAGCCATACATTATCACCTTAATATTATTATATTTTAATATCAATAAAAAAAACAATATAAATCAATCTAATAAGAACTAATAACAATACTTACGAACCAGATTTTCTGACTGAATCCATACTTGAAAAGAATAGAATAACCTTTATAAAGATTACTCTTTTCCAAAGTACTATGTTCATAGACGTACATTGTCATTTAGACTTTGAAGGAATAATAGAAAGATTAGATAAAGTTATATCTAATGCTAAAAAAGCAGAAATTAAAGTTATCGTTACATCTGGAGTAAATCCAGAAACTAACAGAAAAATTCTGGAAATAGCAGATAAATATGATATAGTTAGGCCCTCATTTGGATTATATCCCATAGATGCTCTTACAAGAGAAGAAGGTAAAGATAATTTATTTGATGTTGATGAAGAACTAGAATTCTTAAAAAAGAATAAAGATAGATTCATATCAATAGGAGAATGTGGCTTAGATTACAAACATGGCAAAGATAAAGTAATGCAAAAAGCTGTTTTTGAAAAAGTTTTAGAGACTGCCAAAAAACTAAACAAACCAGTTATCATTCATTCAAGAAAAGCAGAATCTGATGCAATAGATATTCTAGAATCTAGTGGCCACAAAAAAGTTATTATGCATTGTTTCTCAGGAAGAAAACATCTTGTCAAAAAAGCTTATGACTTAGGTTATTCATTTTCGATTCCTACTAATGTAGTAAGGCTACAACAATTCCAAGAAATGGTTGAAAAAATAGATATAAACCATCTATTTTGCGAAACTGACTCACCATTCTTAAGCCCATTTAAAGAATATAGAAATGAGCCTGCTTTTGTAATTGAATCATATAAAAAGATAGCAGAAATAAAAAAACTCACAATAGAAGAGACAAAAAACAATATATGGATGAATTATCAAAAGATGTTCTTATGAAAAAAACAAAATATCATTCATACAAACTAGGAACTCTATCTAAGGGATGTCAATATTGTGTAAAAGGAAGCAAATTAGTTCTCTTTATAACGGGATTATGCCCTAGATGTTGTTATTTCTGCCCAATTTCAGATGATAAATACGGTCAAGATGTTATTTATGCTGATGAATGGAAAACTAAGGACCCAAAAAAAATTATTGAGGAAGCAAAAGCAATAAGTGCAGAAGGTGCAGGAATAACTGGGGGAGACCCATTATGTAAATTAGATAGAACAATTAAATATATCAAAAGACTAAAAAAAGAGTTTAAAAAAAATTTTCATATACACCTTTATACTTCTTTAGACTTAGTAAACAAAAACACATTAAAAAAACTTCATAAATCAGGTTTAGATGAAATCAGATTTCACCTAGACTTAGATAATAGTAAAAAATGGGATAAACTAAAGCTTGCTTTAGAATATTCATGGGATGTTGGGGTTGAAATTCCTGCAATACCAGGGGAAAAAACAAATCTAAAAAAAGTTATATTATTTTTAGATGAGATTAATAAAAAATCAAAAAAAGTATTCCTTAATTTAAATGAATTAGAAGTTGCAGATAATAAATTTAACAAGTTATTGGATATGGGATTTAAAACTAAGAATTCAATTAGTTATGCTATTAAAGGTTCAAAAGAAATTGCTTTGAAATTAATTGATTTTACCAAAAAAAATAAGTTGAATGTTAATATCCATTACTGTACCGCAACATTAAAAGATAAAGTACAACTAGGTAACAGAATAAAACGTAGAGCTAAAAACATAAAAAAACCATACGACAAAATAACAAAAGAAGGTACATTAATAAGAGGAGTTATCTATCTAAATAATCTTATGCCGGGAATTGGATATAGAAAAAAACTAGCTAAGATAACTAAAAAACAAAGAAATATGTATCTTAAAGAACTAAAAACAATAAAAACAAACATAAAAAAGGATTTCAAGATAAAAAACATAGATATAGATAAAAACAAACTAAGAATCTTAACTTCAACTAAAGACATTAAAAAAATAAGAGATAAAATAGATAGTCTCCTTCTAAAAAACATAACTAAAGATAAGAGATTATTAAAAAACAAAGAACTATATTTAGCAATAGTTGAGGAATATCCAACACAAGATGCTTTGGAATTAAACGTGGAATTCTTATAATAAAAATCAAAAACTTTATATTAACCAAAACTAATAAAGCATATATGAAGATAGAAATCGACACAAAGCACGATTCTCATGATGAAATAAAGAAAGTTATCAGTATGCTTCAACATTTAGTTGGTGAAACAAACACATATTCTAACAATACAGAAACAAAGCCAGTAAACATATTTGACGATCCTAATTCATTTAAAACATCTTCTGAGGAAGAAACAACATCTGAAACAACCACCAATAATAACCTATTTGGTATGTTCGGTTCTACAGAAGCACAAGTAAGTAATTCAGAAGAACCTGTAATAGAAGAAGAATCAAAAGATGATATTCCAGATATAATGACATACTAACATTTAAATAAAAGTCTTATTTCTTTAACAATATGAAATATAAATTCCTAGATAAGATAAAGTCAGATGTAATGTTTGAAGCATACGGAACTGACCTAAAAGAACTATTTGAAAATGCAGCTGTTGCTCTATTAAGCGTTATATGTAAAACAAACAAAGTTAAGCCAGAAAAATCAGAAATAATAGAAATAAAAGGCGAGAAACTTGAAGATTTAATGATAAATTGGCTCCAAGGATTAATTTCTATAGTTGATGTAGAAGAAATGTTTTTCTCTAAAATAGAAATAGAAGAAATAACTGAAACTAATGTTAAAGCTAAACTATCAGGTGAACCGATAAGACCTGAATTAGGTGAAACAGTAGTTAAAGCAGTAACATATTATAACTATAAATTAGAAAAAACAAAAAAAGGTTATAAAGTTACAGTAAGTCTAGATATATAACCAATACCTATCTTTTTATGCTCAGAAAAACTTTGTTTTTCTGTTGTCTGGATTACTTAATGGTTTTTTCTGCTTCTTTCAATAAAGCACCTGTATCTGCATCATAAAGCTGCAAATATATCTTTGGATCATTGCTACTATCAGGGCTTAAGTATTTAGACTTAAACTTTGCAATCTTATATGTTTTAGATAATCCAGCACCTAAAGATGGAAAAGTGGAGTCTATCCTTACTATATCCTTAATTTCATCAGGATCATCTGATGCATAAGCATAACCTTTTATCCTTGGCCTAAAGTCTTCTTTTTGATTATCTATAGAAAACATAACTTCTGTTAATCTCCATGGATCACCATCATCGTTTTCATCAAAAGATATAGTACCAACTACAAACTTAACAACACCAGATAAGTCAGTTGTATCATCAGTAGTGTCATCTGTATCTTCGTCCTCAGACGTATCAGTATCTGTAGTACCCTCTTCACTAGTATCATCTTCAGATTTTTCTGTAGTGTCAGCCTCTGTATCACCTACATCAGATATAATTGCATCACCAACCTGAACATTATTACCTTGAGTAGTTTGATTAACACCACATTTTACCAAATTAGTCAATGGATTAAATATCAACACTCCAATTAAAGCCAAAATTATTATCCAATATATTGCTCTTTCAAACATCAATTTATTGAATTTTATATGTATATGAATTTCCTTATCGCTCATTTTTGTATCACCCTTAGATTTCCCTTTCTTAAACTTTTCAAAATCTCTAAATAAATCTTCATCTGCCATATTACCCCCAATTTCAATAAAAATATATAAATTTATCGGAATTAATTATTCTAAAATTAAACAAAAGCTTTATAAGCCATTTACAGTTTGTAAATACTATGAAAGATAAGCTAAAAAAAATAAATGATTACGAATATATACTTCCAAAAACAGCTAGAAAAGAAATGAATGTAGCTGGAAAATTAGTTGCAAACAAACCTATTTACGATGCTATGGAAGATGGTGCTATTGAACAACTAAGTAACGTTTGTTGTCTTCCTGGAGTTATTGAACCTGTTTGTGCTCTTCCTGATGCTCACTTTGGATATGGACTTCCAATGGGAGCAGTTGCTGCTTTTGATGCTGAAGAAGGAATTATAAGCTCAGGCTTATGTGGTTTTGATATAAACTGTGGTGTAAATTCCATCAGAACAAACCTTTCATTTGATGAAATTAAAGAAAAAGCTAAAGAATTAGTTGATACTTTATTCAAGGCCGTTCCATGTGGTGTAGGGTCAAAAGGAAAACTAAGGCTAGAAGATAACCAATTAGATGAAGTTCTTAAAAATGGCTGCAAATGGGCTGTTGAAAACGGTTATGGTGTTAAAGAAGATTTAATCAATATGGAAGAAAACGGAGCAATGGAAGATGCAGATCCAGCTAAAGTTTCTGATCTTGCTAAAAAACGTGGAAAACCACAATGTGGAACACTAGGTGCAGGAAATCATTTTCTGGAGATACAAAAAGTCTCAGACATATTTGATGATAACGTTGCAAACAAATGGGGAATAAAAGACAAAAACCAAATTCTTGTCATGTTACATTGTGGTTCTCGTGGTTTAGGCCATCAGATTGCCTCAGATTATCTTAAGATCCAAGAACAAGCTGTAAAAAAATATAATATCTGGCTACCAGACAAACAACTAGCTTGTGCTCCTGCAAATTCTAAAGAAGGACAAGATTATTTTGCTGCTATGAAATGTGGTGTTAACTACTCATTTACAAACCGTTTGGTTATGACTCAATGGATAAGAGAAACATTTGAAAAAATTTTCAATAAAGATTGGGAATCAATGGATATGCATACAGTTTATGGTATCTGCCATAATGTAGTTAAAAAAGAACAACATAAAGTAAATGGGGAAAAAAGAGAACTATTTGTACATAGAAAAGGTGCAACTCGTTCATTTCCAGGTCAACCTGTCCTATTAGCAGGTTCTATGGGAACATCATCATATTTATTAGAAGGAACAGAAACTGCAATGGAAAAAACATTTGGTTCTTCAGCTCATGGTGCAGGAAGAGCAATGTCAAGACATGGTGCATTAAAAAGTTTTAGAGGAGAAAAAGTAAGTCAAGAACTATTGCACCATAAAGGAATTGTAACAAAATCACCATCACCAAAATCAATAGCAGAAGAAGCACCTGGCGCATATAAAGATGTAGAAAGTGTTATTGATTCTGTACATAATTCAGGAATTTCTAAGAAAATAGTTAGAGTAGAACCAGTTGGTGTTCTAAAGGGCTAAATCTCAATAATCTTTCCTTTCTTTCCAACATTAATAACTTTAGTTACACCAATCTTTTCTTCAATACCTTCTGCCTCATGTACATGACTACATAACAAAATATCAGGTTTTAATGAATCTAATGCTTTTTTTATACCTGTAGAACCAGGAAAGATACTTGTAAACTTCTCCATTTTTGAACCAGTTGGATGAACATGTGTTACCATAATCTTCTTCTTAAGATATTTGATGCGATCATGGCCTTTCTTCAATAAATCATAGAATTCAGTCTCTTCTAGTTGATTTAAACCAATATTTGCTCCGCCAGCACCAAATATTCCTACATCTTTATACTTAACAGCATAACCATGAATATTTTTAACATCATATAATTGAGCTAAAAAATCTGCAGTAGCAATTGTTTCATGATTTCCAGGTATTAACAAAACTTTCTCATTTCTTTTCTTAAACGGCCCTACAATATTATCTGTAGACTGTTCACCCATAGTCAAATCTCCACATAAAACAACCAGATCAACCTTTTCTTTCTCGGCTTTTAGAGCTAATTTTTCAGCAAGACCAGTATCTCCATGTATATCACCTGCAGCAAGAATTTTTAATTTTTTATGCTTTTCTTCTGTCATAAGAACTAAAAACTAAACTATATTTAAAAAACTTACTTAAAATAAATATAATTTATTTTAAGTCTAAAATTTACGTAGTAAATTTTTTTATCTTTCAATAATCTGTTCATCTTTAGTAAGATCAACTAATTTAGAAGGTCTGCCTTTCTTATCACCCTCATAAACCATAAATTCTATCTTAGAAATTAAACTTGGATCAAGATCTTCTTCAGAGGTCATAAAATTTTGTTGAGTTACATTAGCTGAAGTTGTTATTGTTGGAACTCCTATCTCAGAAACTATTCCTGAAAACCAATGATCTGGTATTCTAACACCTATTGTGCTCATATTCATATTCACATTTGGTGCTATTGCTCCTTTATTTTTTAATTTTAAAATTAATGTATAAGGTCCAGGTAATTTTCCTAACCATTCTTCTACCCTTTCATTAACCTCACAATTCTCCCTTATCCACTCCTTAGATGGAGCAATAACTGAAAAAGGACTCTCGTATCTTTGTTTAGATTCTCTTACCTTATAGACTGCATCATGATTGGTTGCATCACAGCCAATACCGTAAATAGTATCAGTAGGATGGATAAACAAAGAACCTTCTCTTATCTTTGTGAAGAAAATCTCTTTTTCGACATTAAATTCATCTTTTGATATTGTGTGCATAATTAAGGTAATACAATTTGTTTTAAAAATCTTACGTTTCGATAAAAACAAAAAAAGAGATGATTATATAAAATTTAAATATTTTTTAAATTATGTTTTCTACAGCTTTGCTGAAAATAAAAAGTATCTAAGTAATCAATCCTTTTTTTATATGATTCCCACTCTAGATATTTTGTTTTTCTGAAAAATTTAATCACCTCAAAATTGAAAATTTCTAAGACCTTATACTCTTATCCATCGATCTGAGAACTGCAAATCAAACATATCTGCCTTAGTTCTCATAGTTAAATCCTTAGCTTGTCTGTAAAACAAATCCTTAATTGTTGAATGACTTAAATCGATTTTAATCACCCCTCATGTACACTTATGCCCATACTTTGCATAAACTCTGTTTTTGAACTTAAGTCTGAAAAATAAAAATTACTCCCGACTGTTTGATTATAACAGCCTGAACAAACCTCAAAATAAGGCTGTATTTTTTTTCCACAAATGTTACATTTCCCCATTCTGTTCACCTCCATTGTTCTTTTGAAAAAAATGTAGGCAGGGGTAAGGGGCGTTTAGGAATTTCCCCTGCCGAATCAAAAAAACAATAATTATCTTTACACATGCTTTATTTAAATACCTCACGCACATGAATGTCCAGTGTCCAGTGGTATTGAAAGAAAGTCTAATTCTAAGAAATTTCAAATAATTAAAGCTTAAAGCACTGGACATTTTAGGATGTCCAGTGGTATTTATTTTCCATATAGAAACTATAAAACAAAAACATTTTAATATCTAAAAACATTAACAATATTATGCAACAATTAAAAATAATAGTTAAAGGACGCGTTCAAGGTGTTTTCTTCAGATCAGAAACAAGGGAAGTTGCTAGGCACTTAGGATTAAAAGGTTATGTAAGAAATCTAGGCAATGGCGATGTTGAAGTTATTGCTCAAGGTGAAGAAAAAGAATTAGCAGAACTAATTGGCTTTTGTAATAAAGGTCCAGCAGCTGCAGATGTTTCTAAAGTAGATGTTAAAAAACAAGAATTAAAAGAAAAGTTTGTTGAATTTGGAATTAGATTCTAAGCAAGAGACAAACCTGGATCTAAGATTATTTCTTTTTCCTTTCTAGAACTATATTTCTCTCTCATACTATTAACTATAGTCTTAACAACTTTATTGCCATATTTGAATGCATGGTTTACTCCAACTTTAGCTAGCTTATACGCAACAGCACCAACAACAAATCCTGCAACAGTATAAGCTGCTGCTTCCCATGTTAAAGGAATACCCAAACTAAAGTTTTTGATAGCTTCCACAGAAGTTGAATAATCAAGATTAGCTAAAAAAGCAAATGGTCTTTCCCATGCTTCTGCATTTGTTATTGCACTCAAAGCACTTTCTAAACTTCCATGCCTAGCTACATCTCCAGCTACTTTATCAGCCAATGCAGTAATAGCTGGTTCACCACCACTTTGATAAGCCGATACCAATTTATCCAAACTTCCTCCAGTTACCTTATCAGCAATATTCTGCCAGCCAGCAACTTGTTTTGCAGCTTCATCTACTGCACCACCTAATGCTTGAGTATATTGGTCCATATAATTAGGAATCTGAGATCCAGCAACTGCTCCAACTAATCCACTAGCATCCCTAGAAGTATTATCAATAGATTTTCCAACATAATTAGCAGCTTTTTTCATAATTGCCATTTTAGGTCATATTATGTAAGAACTAGTATATTAATGTATGTTTATATTTACTACTTTAGAATAGTTATAATCTAAAACTCAGTCAACTTTTTAGTTTTAGCATATTCAACTTTAGTATAGTTGCCATCTGGTCCGCCTTCGACTTTTTTACATGTAACAAATTTACCTTCTTCTAATTTCTTAATCCTTCTTTGAAAAGTTTTGTAAACTAACTTACCGCCTTTTTCCTGATATAACTTAAATAATTCTCCCATCTTCATTCCAGAATTATTTTTAACTAAAGTTAAAACTGTTTTTTCATCATCAACTAAATCATCTGAACTTCGAATATTAACTTGCTGAACTTTGATAACAGCATTCTTAGCATCTTCCAGATTAATTTTCTTAGAACTTCTTTCTTCAGCAACTCTTCCAGCTTCTTTTAACATAAATAAACCAGTTCTTATATCTTCATTCTCTGCTGTTTTTTGTGCTATTAATTCAAAAGCTTCATTTTCCCATACTCCCTCAACAAAAGCATATTTTACCCTCTCACGTAAAATCTCTTTTGTTTCATTAACATTATATGGCTTAAACTCTAAAGTATCTAACATTAATCTTGATTTTAACCTCTGATCAATATTATCCAAAAATGACTTATGGTTTGTAATAAAAAGTATAGTCTTTCGATAAACTTCTTCTAAGATATGATACACTAAATCTAAATTCTCTAATTTATCTATTTCATCAAAACAAAAAACAACAGATCTTTTATTCAAAATTCCTTTGACAATATCAAACAATTCTTCTGTTTTTTTATTCTGAACTAACTTATAATCAAGCATATTGCATATCTCAACCATTATCTTATGATTAGAATTCTTCTGCCAGCAATTGACATAGATAGGTATAACCTCTTCGGGAGTTTCCTCTTCTTCTAAAGCATCTAAAACATGTCTGCAAAGTAATGTTTTACCAATTCCTGGTTTTCCATGGATCAATAAATTCTTTCCATTTCTTTTCTGAAGCAGTGGTTTAATACAAGTAGCAATATATTTTTGTTGTACTTCTCTAAAATGGACCAATTTAGGCATAAAACCATAGTCTAATGGTACATCATCTCTCATCAGAGACTCTTCAGAACTTAACATATCTTTAAACATAGAATAAAGTAGAATTAAGTTATTTTTAAATTTATCTCTTATGCATCAGTTGGCTTCCGCACATATGACAAAAATTCTGCATATCATGTACAGCTGACCCACAACCATGACAAAATTTATTTACAACTGGCCCCCTATAATTAGAGTGTTTTTGTACATTATGCCTAGGAGCTTTTTTACGTTCTTTAGGCTTATTGATATAATCGATAAGTAATCGAAATATACCAAAAATAAGTAATCCTATCCCAAAGATAGTAAACAATATCATCTTCTTTGGGTCAACTGCATAACTATATATAGAAACTACTGCACCGACTATAATAAAAACAAGACCATGTATCCTCATCTTTAACCTCTTTTTTAAAAATTAAATAACTCAAACCTGAATTAAATTTGTAAGGGTTTGAGGGATTGGAAATTTCAAATTAATTTCCAATAACTTTCTTGCCGCCCATATATGGCTGCAATACTGTTGGAACCTTAATGCTTCCGTCTTTTTCTTGATAATTCTCAATTATAGCTCGAAGAGCCCTTCCTGTAGCGATAGCAGTCGAATTCAATGTATGAATATACTCTTTCTCATTTCCTTTTCTGTATTTAATATTCAATCTTACAGCTTGATATGAAGTACAATTACTACAGCTTACAACTTCTTTGTATTCTTTCTCTCTTGGCATATAAGCTTCTATATCATATTTCTTAGCAGCAACAATACCAATATCACCTGTACAAATATTAACAACCTTATAAGGTAATTTTAATTTCTTGAATAATTCTTCAGCATTAGCTATTAATTCTTCATGAAACTTCCAAGATTCTTCTGGTTTACAAAAAATAAATTGTTCTATCTTATTGAATTGATGGACTCTAAATAAACCACGTTCATCAACACCATGACTTCCAATCTCTTTTCTAAAGCATGGAGAAACACCAATATACTTCAAAGGCATATCTTTTTCATCAAGAACTTTATTCATCATCAATGCACCAATAGGATGTTCTGATGTTGCAATCAAGAATAGATCTTCTTCTCCGCCTTCTACCCTATACATGATATTCTCAAAATCAGCTAAGTCTGTTACACCTTCATATGGTTTTCTTCTTAACATTAAAGGTGGTTCAACTAAACTGTATCCTTTCTTAACAAGTAAATCAATAGCAAATCTCTGTAATGCCTGTTCCATTAATGCCATGTCTCCCATTAGATAATAAAAACCTCTTCCAGCAACTTTCGCTGCTTGTTCAAAATCTGCAAGGCCCTTTTTCTCAATTAATTCTCCATGTGGCTTAAGTTCAAAATCCTTTTCCTTAATATCTCCCCATTTCTTAACTTCTTGGTTTTCTGAATCATCTTTACCATATGGAACTGAGGAATGTAAAATATTTGGCAGTCTCATCTGATAATATTTGATCTTGTCTTGTAATTCTTTTATTTTCTCTTCAGTTTCCTTAATCTTCTGTGGAATTTCCTTAACTTCTTTTAATACTTTAGAAATATCCTTTCCTTCTTTTTTCAATTTATTAACTTCTTTAGATAGGTCGTTTCTCTTCTTTCTTAAATCCTGACTGTCAACTAGAACCTTTCTATATTCTTCATCTTTTTCTAGAAGGGTGTCTACCCATTTTAGCTTTTCAGTATCCTGTCTTTTCTCAAGATCTTTTCTGACCAAGTCTGAATTCTCTCTTACAAATTTAATATCTAACATCTTAAGAAAAAGATTATAATAAGGTTATAAAAATGTTTTGGATTTTACGTACAAAATCCCATTCTAAAAAAAATTAGGATAGAAGCAAACTATTCATCCCGAGTTTTGTTTTTATTGCGGCGGAGTCTGGACCATTTGATGCTAAACTTTCTTGTACTAGAGTTATAACATCATCTAAACTACCTACTGGAACTATATGTACATCTAATCCACTTATTGTTTTAACTGCAAGGTCAGCTGCTCCATCTCTTCCTTTGTGGCGGTATGTTTCAAATGCTAATGAGTTTGTTGATGATCCATCACGATCTATAAATGCTCCTGCTCCAAGGGGATGGTTGTCTTTATTTTGTACGTCTTCATGCAAATGCAAGCCAGTATTAGTTGTTAGTTCTCTTTCAAGCTCGGCTACTGCTGCTGAATACATTTCCCAACTTTTTGCTGGATCTTTGAATTTTACAGCTACTAAGCCCATGCCATCATGATGAAGTTCCCCTTTACCTGTTAGTGGACTTGTATTGAATAGAAAGTGATTTACAACAGGATTTTCTAGTCTTGTATAAGTTAGTGAAATTATATCCCCTAATAAGGCAGGAAGTACTGTTTCAAGCATAGACTGATCTTGGCCATCTTCAGCAAGCCATTGTTCGAATAAGTTATTTCTTGCAGAAGTATAACTATTTTCCTGGAATGTTTGTTGGTTTCCACCACTCACACCTGAGATATAATCAAATTTCTCATTAGTATATATTGCACCAGAATAAAGAAATTCGGAAGGAAAATTGCCATGTCTTCTTCTTATTACATTTAACACAACTCTTTTTCCTGGTGAGATAAACTCAATTCCATCTAAACGTTCTGATTCATAGCTAACTGGTTTTCCATCAAACCAAGTTATAGGTAGATCAAAGGATTTAAAACCATCTTTTTTTGCACTAGCTAAAGCTGATTCTGCACGTGCCCTTTCAGAATATCTGTCACTTTGAATAGGACCATAAGCTCCACTAACTCCATCGAATACATTTCCAGTAAAATAATATCTTGTTCTACCCGAAGAAAAAGTATCTTTTTTTAATTGAACTTCAGCATGAAATAATCCACCGTAAGAAAAAGTTGAAGTTTCTAGGACCTCTGTCGTTTTTGGTTTATCAACGTCTTTTAACGTAATTATCGCCTCGATGTTTTTTCTGTAAACATCTATATCATTAATTCTGAAAAACTACTATATAAATCTTACGATATATATCGTAACAAAAACATCAAATTTAAAAACTTAGTTGTTATCTTAAACAATTAGTATGAGAAATAAATACATTTTTTCAAATATCATAGGAACATTCATATTTAATGAACACTTTAAGATAATTAAATCAATAATGTTCAAGGATAATGAACAATATAAAAGAAAAGAAAAATCTGAAAAAGAATTTCTAAAGAAATATCCTGATCTAAAACAACCAAATGAAAAACAGTTAAAAAGAATACTAAATTACTTCAAATCAAATGAATTTCATAAGGAATTTAGAAAAAAGAATATAGAAATATCAAAAAAACTAGTAAAAGAATCTGTAAATGATGATAATTTTGTAATACAAACAGTAAGTAATATTGAAGAACTAGACAAAATAATCAACATGATGGTAAAAAGATTAAGAGAATGGTATTCTTTACAAAACCCAGAATTAGACCATGATATATATGATAATGAAGAATATGTCAACCAGATAACTAAAAAAACCAAGAAAAAAGATTCTATGGGTGCAGATCTTAAAAAAACAGATCTTGATCCGATTCTAAAACTAACAAAAGAAACACTAAATCTTTTTGAACTAAGAAAACAACAAAATGAATATCTAGAAAAAATAATGATAAAAAATTATCCTAACATACAAGCTATTGCTGGAACAAACATTGCAGCTAAGATGTTAGCAAGGGCAGGTTCATTAAGAAGACTTATGGGTTTTCCTGCATCAACTATCCAATTATTAGGAGCAGAAAAATCATTTTTTAGACATTTAAAAACTCACTCTAGAAGCCCGAAATATGGTTATTTACTTCAACATCCAATAATTTCACAAGCAAAAAAAAGTATGCATGGAAAAATTGCAAGAGCGATTGCTTCAAAAATAAGTATAGCAGTTAAAGTTGATTATTTCAAAGGCAAGTTTATTGGAGACAAACTAAGAAAAGAATTAGAGGCAAAGTTTAAATGACTCAAAAATTAAAAATTACGAGGAATTTTTAATGACATCTTTTGAAGACTATCAAAAAAATAAGAAAGGTAAGCGTTTTGGTAGAGGTAAAAAGTTTAGAAAACCAAGAGAAGATAATCATAGATCCAAAAAAATATTTCAAAAAGAAAATAATCCTAAGTTTGAAAAAAAATCAAAAGAATATGATTCTAAAGAACCAAAAAGAAAACTTAGTTTCAAATTAACTGAATCTAAAATATTTGAGGTTTTCGAAAAAGATTTGGGAAGAAAAAAAGTTATTTTCACGAAAAACCTAGTTCCAGGTAAAAAAGTCTATGGTGAACGTCTATCTAAAGAACAAGATGGAGAATATCGTGAATGGGATGCTTCTAAAAGTAAACTAGGTGCAGCGATCTTAAAAGGCAGCACAAATGTAGGAATAAGAAAAGGAGATACAATCCTTTACTTAGGAGCAGCATCTGGTACAACCGTAAGCCATGTTTCTGACATGGTGAATAAAGCCGGATTTGTATTTGCATTAGACTTTGCACCAAGAGTTCTAAGAGATCTTATATTTGTATCTGAGGATAGAGATAATATAGCTCCAATACTAGCAGATGCAAACCAGCCTAATACATATATAGACCGATTATCACAAGTTGATGTCATATTTCAAGATATTGCGCAAAAAAATCAAGTAGATATTTTCTTAAAAAATATAAAACAATTTCTAAAACAAGATGGATATGCATTATTAGCTCTAAAAGCAAGAAGTATCGACGTATCAAGAAAACCTCAAGCTATATTTAATGAAGTAAAACAAGAATTAGAAAAGGAACTTACAATAGTTGATTATAGAACATTAGAGCCTTATGAACAAGATCATGCAATATTCATTTGTAAGAATAAGTAGCAAAGGAATAAAATTTTCAATAAGATTTATAAATACACAATAAACTCTAGTCGTGGGTGTTATTCTAAAATGAAAAAAATAGAAAAAGGAACTTATACATTGAAAAAAGGCCTTGCAGAGATGCTTAAAGGCGGCGTAATTATGGATGTTGTAACAGTTGAACATGCAAGAATTGCTGAAAAAGCTGGTGCAGTTGCAGTTATGGCTTTAGAGAGAGTACCAGCAGATATAAGAGCAGCAGGTGGAGTTGCAAGAATGTCAGATCCTAAAATGATAAAAGAGATTATGGCCTCTGTCTCAATTCCTGTAATGGCAAAATCAAGAATAGGTCATTTTGCTGAAGCTCAAGTTCTAGAATCATTAGGTATAGACTATATCGATGAATCAGAAGTCTTAACACCTGCAGATGATAAAGCTCATATTGATAAACACAAATACAAAGTTCCATTTGTATGTGGATGTCGTGATTTAGGTGAAGCACTAAGAAGAATAAATGAAGGTGCAGCCATGATAAGAACAAAAGGAGAAGCTGGAACAGGAAATATAATTGAAGCAGTTAAACATATGAAAACATTAAATGAAGAAATAGCTGCATTAAAAAATGCAAACCTAAGTAAGGTAGCTAAAGAACTTAGAGTTCCTGTAAGTTTAGTTAAAGAAACTGCTAAACTAGGTAGATTACCTGTTGTAAACTTTGCTGCTGGAGGAATAGCAACACCTGCTGATGCCTCATTGATGATGCAGTTAGGTTGTGATGGTATTTTTGTCGGTTCAGGGATATTCAAAAGCAATAGTCCAGCAAAAATGGCAAAAGCTATAGTTCAGGCAACAACACATTATAAAGACCCTAAACTAGTAGCAAAAGTCTCAGAAGGTATAGGGGACGCCATGAAAGGGCTTGAAATATCACAATTGCAGACAAGGATGGCTGAAAGAGGCCATTAAGTTCTCAAACCAAAAGTTTATAAATAACCTATTTGAAAAAATTTAAGATGAGAGTTGGAGTACTAGCGTTACAAGGAGATGTAAAAGAACATCTAAGGATGTTGAAGAAATGTGGAGTTGAACCTATAGAGGTAAAAAAAGCTCATCACATGGATAACATCTATGGTCTTATTATCCCGGGTGGTGAATCTACCACAATCGGAAAATTAATGAGAGAATATGGTTTAGATAAAGAGATAAAAAGAAAATACTCATTAGGTATGCCAATATATGGGACATGTGCAGGAGCAATACTATTAGCTAAGAATATTTTAGATTCTAAACAACCTAAATTAGGGTTAGTTGATATAACTGTCAAACGAAACAGTTATGGAAGACAAATTAACAGTTTTGCAACAGAATTAGATATAGAAAGCTTCAAAAAACCATTCAAAGGAATATTCATCAGAGCTCCAGTTATAGATATAGTACATAATGGTGCAAAGATCATGTCTAAACATGAAAACAAAGCTGTTCTTCTAAGACAAGGAAATCTATTAGTTTCAACATTCCATCCAGAACTTACTGATGACCATAGAATTCATAAATACTTTGTAGATATGATTAGAAAAAACGTTAGTTATTAATTACTTTATCTTATTAAACAAATTACAAGAATTACATACTTTTCCTGAAGAAGGTTCTCCGCATTGTGTACAATAACTAACCTTTCCTTTATATTTCTTCTTCAATTCTGGTAAAATCTCAAGAAGTGAATTAACGATACTATACTTAGTCTGCTTATGATTTTTCTCAAATGTATTAAGAAGATCAGCAACTTCTTTTCTATAAGCTCCAACCCTACATGGACAAAAATCATATTTAACTGGAAATCCCATAAGTTTTGAATATAATTTTACCTCTTCCTCACTGGACATATACAAAGGTTTTATTCTTGGTACAAAACCTTTCTGCTTACTAACACCTGACGTAGACCCAAGTCTTGCCATAACAGGCATAGTATTCTTAAACATATTCATCATTATCGCTTGTGCTTCATCATCTAAATTATGACCTGTTGCAAGTTTAGTAGCTTTCAACTCTTTAGCTTTCCTATTTAGAAGATTTCTTTTTAGTATACCACAAACAGTACATGACTTCCATTTTATTCCTTTAGCCTTAACTAAATCCCTAATATAACAAAGATTATAACCAAATTCCTCTCTAAAAGAAGTTAAGTGAAGCTTAAGTTTATGTTTTTCACAAAATTCTACTATATTTTTCTTATTTACCTTACTATAGTCTCCTATACCAACATCAATAAACAATCCTTCAACACTAACATTCTTATTCTTATCATTTAATTTATTTAATAAGTATAGTGTTGTAGTAGAATCCTTTCCACCAGAAACAGCTACTAAAATCTTCTCTTTCTTGCCAACTAACTTATTTACTCTAATAGTTTTTCTTACCTTCTTCTCAAAATAAGTAAGAAACTCTTCCTTAGTTAGTTTTCCACCTGATGGAGAGGAGTAAACATATTTCATGTTAGATAGAATATTAAGTGTTTTTTTAAATGTTATGTAGAATTAAGGTCTTGGGAACTGTCTTCCATCTTTTATTAATTCCTTCACATCCCCCTCTTGTCGCATATAGTTTAAAGTAAGTTGATCTATTGTTGTTTGGCCAATTGCTTTTTTTGCATTTTTACTAAGGCGGTTTAATATATCTATTTTATTATGTATGCTTTGTTCTTGTTTAAGTTGCTCTAATGCACTTATTGCTTCATCTACTGCAGCAGTACCACAAGCTATATTAAATACTCCCCTTCTTGATTCTATATACTCCTTAGTCCTATTGATAATAATTTCTTCATTAGTTTCAAGCTGCTCTTCTTCTTTTATAGTTCTTGCAGCATCAACCATTGCAGTTCTAGAAGTTCTTATCTTATCCCTAGTTCTCATAATAATCATAAAAGAAAGAGATTATATAAATTATTTGCTTTTATATTTATCAATAGCATCTTTTAGCGCTTCTTGAGCAAGTACTGAACAATGAACTTTTGCAGGTGGAAGATCACCTAGTTCCTTTATAACATCATCTTTTGTTATCTTTTCTGCTTCATCTATTGTTTTTCCTATAGCTAATTCACAAACAACATCTGATGTTGCAATTGCAGCAACACAACCAAAAGTTTTCACTTTCATATCTTTTATTATGTTATCAACTATCTTTAATGTAACTTCCATAATGTCTCCACAAGTTGGAT
>CAYUUQ010000002.1:20795-22374 GCA_964447875.1 uncultured Methanosarcinales archaeon
CATTAGAATTTTTTATTTCTTCCGGTGTAAGCTTTACTTTTTCATTATACATTTTTTATCCACCCCACAGCGGGCTTATATCCCTTAATTCTTGTACTTTTTCTTTTACTATATCAACTGTTTTGTCTACTTCTTCGATAGTATTGTATTTACTAAATGAGAATCTTATTGATCCATGTGCATCTCCTGCATTTATTCCTAATGCAAGTAAGACATGACTTGGTTCTAAGCTTTTTGATGAACAAGCTGAACCAGTTGATGCCATAATTCCGGAATCATCTAGTTTTATCAATAATCCCTCTCCTTCTATAAATTTGAATATTATATTTGCATTATTTGGAAGCCTATTTTCTCTTGGTCCATTAACTTTTATCTCAGGTATTTCTTTTTCAACTCTTTCTATAAAATGATCTCTTAATTTAGCTATTTTCTCATATTCTTCTTTATCTGCAATTTCAACTGCTTTTGCAAAACCAACAATACCCGGTATGTTTTCTGTTCCGGAACGTTTTCTATTTTCATGCCCACCACCATGCTGCCAAGGCTCTATTTTTGTTCCTTTTTTTATGTATAAAGCGCCAACTCCTTTGGGTCCATGAATTTTGTGAGCATTAATTGTTATTAAGTCAGCATATTCTGTATTTAGATCTACTTTTGTAAAGCTTTGACATGCATCTGTATGTAAGTAGATATCTTTACATATCTCCTTTATTGCTTTTAGATCATTTACTGTTCCGATTTCATTATTTCCATGTATTATTGAAACTAATATTGTTGTTTCTTTTATTGCTTCTTTTAATTGATCTAATCTTACATAACCTTCTTCATCTACATCTAAGTATGTAATTTCAAAACCTTGCTTTTCAAGCCATTTACAACTATTTATCACACAATCATGCTCTACTCTTGAAATAATTATATGATTTCCCTTTTCTTTATTTGCATAAGCAATTCCCTTTATTGCAAAATTATTAGCTTCTGTTCCACCTGATGTAAAGATAATCTCATTTGAGTCTGCATTTAGAGATTCGGCAATTACTTTTCTTGATTCTTCTAAAGCTCTTTTTGCATTTTGACCATATGTGTGTAAACTTGATGCGTTTCCATAATCTTCTTCTAAGTATGGAAGCATTGCTTTTAGTACTCTTTCATCTACTTTTGTTGTGGCTGCATTATCTAAGTATATCTTTTCCATTTTCTTAAACCTCTAATGAAGTGTACATTCCTTACAACAATGTTTGTTAACATGTTTTTCTACTAAATCTAGTAATGGAATGATTGTTTCTTTATTTAACGAATAAATTCTAAGTTTTCCTTCTTGCTTTACTTCTAAAAAATTACAGTCTGAAAGCTTTTTTAGATTATGAGATACTTTGCTTTGTTCTTCATTTATATCCTGACATAAGGCTGTTACTGACTTTGGCCCTTTTAACAATGATTCAATGATATTTATTCTGGTTTTATTACTAAAGTTCTCAAAAAAACTTTCATATGAACTACATTTCATATGAAATAGGATTCATGGATGGTTTATAAAGGTTTTGTTTAAGGTTAGTAAATGAATAGTAAAAATAACAGC
>CAYUUQ010000003.1:0-21546 GCA_964447875.1 uncultured Methanosarcinales archaeon
GTCCTCTGGTTCTATCAAACCTGCAACTAAATAAGCAACTGGATCAAATGCCTCAAGTGATGAAGCATATACTGTTAATCTTGTACTTCTTGATCTGGGTATTGCTTTTGCTTCAACTAAACCCGCATGGGTTAAATAACGATCATTGGTACTAGCATATAAGTAATCTGCCCTACTGTTTTCACCTTCAATAGGGTATCTTTGTAGTAGGTCCCTCATTTCTCTTATTTCTGTTCTTATTCCATCTTTTATTCCAGCAAACCTCTCATCTCCATTAATGCCGGCCCATGCTGTGGAGACTTTAGGAAGTTGTTTTTCTAACCCACCAACTATTCCTAGAGTAACTAACCTATCTCTATAATCAAGTGCTTCTGCATCACGTATTAATGGAATATTATCTGTAAAAATTATACGGGCAGGATATTCACCACCACTTTTTAAATCATCTGCATCTTTTAGTTTTGCTACATTCCGATAATTTAGTATTTTTAATGAAGTATTAGAAAGTGTTTCTATTCTAGTTTGTTCTCCTGTTGGAAATTGTGGATCCACAACCACAGCGTACCTTGGTACCATCTTAAATAGACATGATTATTACGAAGTTTTTAAATCTTTCTTAATTTTTTATAGTATAAAATCTAATCAAAAACTTGATAACGATGTTTGTTTGTGGTTACTTAAGAAGTCGTCAAAAGACTTGTCCTGAAAGCTTAAGACTGAGTCAGCTATTGGTTTTATTTGCTTTTCTATGTAGTGACCATAATCTATAGAAGAAGTTAGTTTTTGTAATGGTTCTGGACCATTAGCAGTCATCAAATATTCTATTATTCCTGGTTGTTCTCTACCTAGTTTTCTTGCTGCTTTTATATGAGGGGGAGTTGTTTTTGTGTATTCTGAAACACCTTTACGTATTGCTTTTTTGTAAACTAATAGATCATCCATATTTCCCGCTCTGAGGTCTTTAATGAAGTTTCTTATGTATTTGTCTACTGGTTGATCGTTGAATATTAGATTTAGAAGATCCATCTGAAATTTTTTAGAAACATCTGTCCAGTCACGCCTTACAAATTCTAAACCTACAATAACCATTTTATCTTTTCCATCTTTTTCAACTAAACCTGCATAACGTTTTTTAGCTCCTTTAGTTGAACCACGTACCATAGGCATTAGAAATTTCTTGAATGTTTTTTCGAATTCTAGTTCTAGTACACATTTTCTGCTGTAGTTCTCTGTTACGTATTTAGTATAAAAATCATTTATATGATGTTCGAGTTCTTTTCCTATTTTTCCTGCTTCCACTATATCTTTGTTAGTATTGACAAAGATAGAGTCTGTGTCACCATAGATAACTTCATAGCCTTTCTCTTGTATTTTTTTAGCTGTTAATTTATTTAAAAATTGACCAAAATGAGTTATTGCGTTTGCCATCTCTAATGAATAGAATCTGCAGTTAGGATTTGCTAGAACTCCAAAAAATGAGTTCATAGTAATCTTAATCGCAAGAGACGCTGCGTCGTCCTTTTCTTTTTTTGCTATATCTCTTTGTTTCCAGAGTCTTTCTAATATTAAAGGTAATAATCCTTGTTCGTTTCTAAAATGTGCATTGTTTGGAGACTCTATAAGATTAGATTTATCTGTTAGTTTTTGATACTTTTCTTGTGGTACAAAACTATATGGGTCTATATTAAAAGTACGTATTATACTTGGATATAGGCTTTTAAAGTCGAGAACTATTATTCCTTTGTAAATTCCAGGTTTAGATGACATAACAAAACCGCCTTTTATACGCTCTTCTCTTTCATTTGATGCTACAGATTGAGCAACGATTTTCATATCTTTTAATTCCCTAAGATATAATGAGTCTAATGAAGCAATACTTGCATTAACTCTGTCTAGTTGCATACCTGTTAACATTGACCTTTTTATTGATAAGTTTAAAGTATTGGATTTTTCCAATATATCATAAACTAATTTTGAATCTTTTAGATTATAATCTACCAATTTTTGAGGATCTTTTTCATATAATTCCTCAATTTCTTTTCCTCTGCTTTCTGAAGTGATTAATTTTTCATCTCCAAGGATTGTTTTAGCTGCAGTATTAAGTTTATAATCTGGCAATTTTAAGAAAGATACTTTCATTAGATGTATTCCATCAATAACTGCTCTTCCAGGAAAGTTAGCAGAGGAATCTGTAAAAAAAGAATCTGTGATTCTTAATGTACATTCTCTATTTGTTCTTCCCAAATTAAATGGGATATTATATTTTTTGAACCTGTCTTTTAGAACTGTGAAATCAAAATCTATTACATTCCACCCAATTATTACGTCTGGATCAAGTTGAATTATGAATCTTTTGAATGATTCTAGTAATTCTTTTTCTGTTTTAAAACAGTCTGCATTTTCGAAGTTTCCATTTTCTTTTAAGAATAAAACTTTAGATATTTTATCATTATAA
This sequence comes from uncultured Methanosarcinales archaeon, assembly GCA_964447875.1. Classification (GTDB taxonomy): domain Archaea; phylum Nanobdellota; class Nanobdellia; order Woesearchaeales; family DATDXC01; genus CAYUUQ01. Next base: position 2,456 of record CAYUUQ010000003.1, read on the forward strand.
AGAGATATTGCCAACACTTCTGAGTTTTTCATATCTGTTTCGATGTCAATTGAAAGAGTGTTTATTTTGGGCCAGTGGTCCGATGGAAGAAGTTTTGGATTTTCATATATTTTATCAACAAAAAAACCTTCTTTTTCTGTTGGTTTTCTTCCTTCGCCATCTATTATTATGGATCCTTTTAATTTGTGATCCATCATAAATCTATAGGAGAATCTTACATCTGCTTCATAACAGGCTATGTTGTTATCCAGAAATATTTTCTTTAATTCAGGTACTTCTCTTGGAATATTTAATTCTACTTTAGAAACTGGTTCATGATCAAAGTTTTTATATGATTCTTTATTTATTTTTATATGGGATAACCCAATTTCTGCCATTATTTTTTTCGCGCTTATTACATCTGACTCTTTAATCCAGAAATAGTGTTTAAAATCATTTAATGTGACGAAGGATTCTCCTGTTTCTAATCTGCCAAAAAGCATGATTTGAGCTTTATTGTTTATAACACGATAAGTTGGATAAATTATGAAGCCATTCATAGAAAATAGTAAATCTATAATGTTTTTAATAGTTTTGGAACTAAATATTATCTATTAGCATAATCCCATTCAACATCTGCACCTGGAACAGCAGCTAATTTCTCTTTTAAGCCTTCTAATTCAGTTTTATGCATTGTATCCCAACAATCTCTGATTGTAAGAACCTTAAAATTCTTTTCACTTAAAGAAACACCAGACCACATCCTATCAAATTGAAAATGAGTAACGTATAAAGGAACATCACCAAATTGTTGTTTGTGTGCTTCTACTTCGGGGTCTGTTAAAAGATGCTCATGGGTTTCTTGTCCATACATGAGCAAAATCATACCTGTAGCTCTCTTTTTATCCTTAACTAATTCTTCTCTTGTTTTAGTTGTATCACAACCTAAAGCTTTTGTTACAACATCTAAAGAGGCCATATAACCAACAGGTCTTTCAAGTTCAATTTCGGCAATTGGTTGTCTATAATCAAATTTAGTATGTTCTGATCCAGTGTAAAAAATACCAGAAGATATGACTACAGGTTTTACTGCAGACCAATCCTCGGTTCTGAGCTTATCCCATATATCATCTGGAAGATAACATATTTTTTGGGTTCTTGGACCGCCATATATAAAACTAGAAAGGACTCCTTCTGGCCTCATGTGTTGTCTCCATACAAGTTGATTGTTTGCAAATGTACCTAGCGTATCAACATAATCCTTAGCAATAGCCAATGTAAGGTGTTCATCTACAGGAACATTAATCCATTCGCTTGTATCATATTCAACTGTAAGATGTATTGTTTTTGGAAAGGTCAAATCTGCAATATTTGCAGCATTAGGTATATCTCCCACATAATGTCCCATTTCTGTTTCATACTTTAGAGTTTTTACTATTGAATCCCTATCTCTGGAAAATAAATCCCAGGCATATCCAGCTGGTTTATGGTGAAAAAGCATCATTTTGATTTAAAGATTATATTGTTATAAGAAAATGTGTTTATTTATATATATAACTATTTTACAGTAGTAAATAATGGAAAAGTTTATAAATACTAAAAGCTTCTTCTTACATGGGTGGTATAAAATGGACCAACTTGAATTAAATATAATGGAATCTTTTAGAAGAGCTAAGAGCGATATTATAAAATTACAAAACCAAGTAATAGAGTTAAGTAAAAACCAAGAAAGAATATTAGAACTTGTTAAAAAAACAAAAGAAACTAAAATCGTTAAAGTAAGAGAGGCTCCTGCAAAGGTTAAAGTTGTTAATAAGCACCATTCAAAGACATATGTTGCTTCAAAAGAAGGAAAGAAGTATCATATTAAAGAATGTATCTTTGCTAAAAACATTAAGCCTAAAAGATTAGTTAAAACAAAATCAAAGAATGCTATGCTTAACAAAGGATATAAGCCTTGTGTTTGCGTACAAAAATAAATTTTTATTTTTATTTATGGAAGGTTTTATAAAGAGATATCCCTTCCACGTTATAAAATAAGCAGAAAAAAGAAAGAGCACTACTTTTTCTAGTGAAAAAGCATGCGGCTTTTTCGTCAATTTTTGTTACAATAGAGGTAGATAAATATGTTTAAAGAATTAGGTATTATAGAACCTATACTAAAAGTTATAGAAGAAGAAAAATTTGAAAAACCAAGTGAGATTCAGGCTAAGACAATTCCATTAGTTAATGAAGGAAAAGATGTTATAGCTGGATCTGCAACAGGATCAGGTAAAACATTAGCATTTGGATCAGGAATAATCCAGAATTCTGTAAAAGGAAATGGGATACAAGCTATTATATTAACTCCAACAAGAGAGTTAGCTGAACAGGTATCAAAAGAAATGAGAAAGTTCTCTAAATATAAGCCATTAAATATATTGGCTATATATGGTGGAGTATCAATAAATCCTCAGATAGATAATCTGCCAAAGGCAGATGTTGTTGTAGGAACACCAGGAAGAGTTTTAGATCATCTGCAAAGAAGAACTATGGATCTAAGCAAAGTTAGATCATTAGTTTTAGATGAAGCTGATACTATGTTAGACATGGGTTTTATTGAGGATGTTGAACAGATAATGTCTCAGTGCCCTAAAGAGAAGCAGACTTTATTGTTTTCTGCAACGATAACACAAGATGTTATTTATTTGTCGCAGAAATATATGAACAATGCAGTTAAGATTTCTGCTGAAAGTTATGTTGATACTAGAAAATTAAGCCAGGTTTACTATGATGTTGATAAAAGGACGAAGTTTTCATTGTTAGTTCACTTATTAAAAGAAGAAAGAACTGGTTTAGTTATGGTATTTTGTAATTCCAGAAGAAATGTTGATTTTGTTACAAACAACTTGAAGTATAATGGAATAGATGCTGAAGCAATACATGGTGGATTTACTCAAGCTAAAAGAAGCAAGACAATGGAGAGGTTCCATGGAAAGAAAGCACATGTTTTAGTTTGTACTGATGTTGCAGCAAGAGGGCTAGATATCAAAGGAGTTAGCCATGTATATAACTATGACTTACCAAATGATAGTAAGAATTATGTTCATAGAATTGGAAGAACTGCTAGAGCAGGTAAAGAAGGTGCTGCTATAAATTTAGTTTGTGAACTGGACCACGATAATTTCTCAAGAGTACTTCATGAAAACGATGTACAGGTTGATAAGATGGAAACACCCGCTTGTGAGAGAGTTAAGATAAAAGTTGAGACAAGATCAAGAGGCAGGGGCAAAGGTAAACCTGGAAGGACTTTTGGCGTTACACTTGGAAACAGTAGAAGATCAGATGGGCAAGGTTATGGAGCTAGAAGAGGACCAAGTAGGGGTAGCTCTGGTTTTGGAGCTAGAAGAGGCTCTGGAAGACAAAACAATAAAAGAAGCTCCTTTCATAAAAAAAGAGATTAATTATTTTTAATTTATTTTTATTAATATTACAAAAAGGCAAACTATAAAAGTAAGCTATTTTCTTTTTTTATCATGAGAATTCCTAAAAGATATGGTACGTCTAAAAAACAAGATTGTCCTTTTTGTGGCAGGCCAGCTGTTACTGTTAATTCTCAAAAGATTCCTGTTTGTATTAATCATAAATCAGATAGGCTAGATTTAAAATGTGTTTGTGGAGAATATCTTGATGTAAGAAATGGTAAATTTGGAGCGTATTTTCATTGTATGAATTGTGGCAATATTAATTTTAACAAAGGATTAGAAATGAATTCCGGTGGTTCTGGGTATAAAGTTCAAAGCAAGAATAAAACAACACATACTGAAAGTAAACCGGTTAGAGATAGTAATGAGAAAAAGACAGAAAATAATAAAAGAAAAGAAGTTACAATAACATCAGATGATATTGGTGTTACTTACTGAGAATTCATTCTTTTTTTGAGATTTGTTATTCTATCTCTTAATTCTATTGCTCTCTCAAAGTCTAATCTATCTGCAGCTTCATTCATTTCAGCATCTAATTCTATAATCACGTTAGGAATATTATTTTTTGGTATATGTTTTATATCTTTTACTTCTATTTCTTTTTCCTTAATTGGTTTTATTATTGTTTTTGGCTCAATCTTGTTTTTTTTGTTGTAATCTTCTTGTATTTCTCTTCTTCTTTTTGTTTCTTTTATTGCTGTCTTTATTGAATCTGTTATATTATCTGCATACAATACAACTTTTGAATTTATGTTTCTTGCAGCTCTACCTATTATTTGAATTAAGCTTTTTGCATCTCTTAGAAATCCTTCTTTATCTGCATCTAGGATTCCAATGAAACCTACTTCTGGAATATCTAAGCCTTCTCTAAGTAGATTTATTCCGACAAGACAGTCAAATTTTCCAAGTCTTAGTTCTCTTATTATCTCTGTTCTTTCTAAGGTATCAATTTCTGAGTGCAAGTAACGAGTTTTTATTCCTGCATTTGCTAAATAGTCTGCAAGTTCCTCTGCTAATTTTTTTGTTAGTGTTGTTACGAGGATTCTATCTCCTTGTTTTATTGTTTTTTCAATCTCATTTTTTATATCTATTATTTGACCTTTGATTGGCCTTATTTCAACTTCAGGATCTATCAATCCTGTTGGTCTAATAATTTGTTCTACTACTTGTTTTGAATTCTTTAGTTCGTATTCTCCCGGAGTTGCTGAGACAAATACTACACTATTCATGAATTTCTCAAATTCGTTGAATTTTAGAGGTCTGTTACCATATGCGCTCTCTAATCTGAAGCCATAATCAATAAGATTCTTTTTTCTTGATTTATCCCCATTATACATTCCATGTAATTGTGGAATTGTTTGATGTGACTCGTCTATGAATAATAAAAAGTCATCTGGAAAATAATCCATCAAGGTATAAGGTGGAATTCCTTTTTTTCTTCCTTCAAAGTGTCTTGAGTAATTTTCTATTCCTTTGCAATAACCTGTTTCTTCAAGCATCTCCATATCATAAAGGGTTTTTTGCTTTAATCTATGAGCTTCAATCATTTCTAGGTTTGGAAGTTGTTCATCTAACTCTTTTTTTATTGATTGAATTGCTTTAACTTTATCTTCTTCAGGTATAACATAGTGTCTTGCTGGGTAAACATAGAGATAATTGAATTTGTCAATAGGTTTACCAGAGGTTTTTTCAATTTCTGTTATTTGCTCTATAACATCACCGAACATTTCAATTCTTATTATATTGTTGAAGTAACCAGGGATGAAGTCTATTGTGTCTCCTTTTACCCTGAATCTACCAGGCATTAGTTCTATATCGTTTCTTTCAAATTGAATCTTTAGAAGTTTTAGCATTAGTTCTTTTCTTTGTATTTTTTGGCCTTGTTTTATTTCAAAACCCAGATTTTGAAAGTTTTCTGGGCTACCTAGGCCATAGATGCATGAAACTGATGCTACAACAATTACATCTTTTTGAGATAATAATGATGCAGTTGCTGATAGCCTTAATTGTTCGATTTTTGGATTTATTTGTGCATCTTTTTCTATGTATTGATCTTTTTGAGGAATATATGATTCTGGTTGATAATAGTCATAATATGAAACAAAATACTCGACGTGATTGTCTGGAAAAAGTTCTTTGAATTCATTATATAGTTGAGCTGCAAGGGTTTTATTGTGTGCTAGAACAAGTGCAGGCCTTTGTGTTTGATTTATTACATTAGCCATTGTAAATGTTTTACCAGAACCAGTTACACCCAAAAGTGTTTGGAATTTATTTTCTTTTTTTAGACCTTCAACTAGTTTTTTTATTGCCTCTGGCTGAGAACCTGCTGGCTTGAATTTCGATTTTAAATTGAATTTATTACTGTGTTTTTTCATTTTTTATTTCAAATATTTTTTAGAAGCTCTTTTTTTCTTAATAGTTTATTATATGTTATTGCAAAACGATGAGCTTCATCTCTAATTTCTTGTAAGAATTTTAAGGAAGCTTCTTTTTTATTTATTATTATTGGAAAACTTAGGCCTGGAACAAAGATTTCTTCAAATTTCTTTGCAAGAGAGATTATTGGAATCTTTAATTCTAGTTTTTTTAGTTCAGTTAACCCTGCTGTTAGTTGTCCTTTTCCACCATCGATTATTATTAGATCAGGTAAGTCTGCATTTTCTGAAACTAGTCTTTTGTATCTTCTTCTTACAACTTCAGCAATAGATTTGAAGTCGTCAATTCCCTCTGTTGATCTTATCTTAAATCTACGATAGTTTGACTTGTCTTTTATTCCGTTTCTGAACTGAACCATTGAGGCTACAGTATTGGTTCCAGCCAGGTGAGATATGTCGAAACACTCGATTATGTTTGGAATGTCTTGTAGTTTTAATTTGTTTTTTAGTTCTTCTAATTTCTTTATATTTCCAAAGAAATGGACTTCAATATTCTTTTCTACAAGGTCTAATAGGCTTTTTTTCTCACCAATTTTCGGAATTGTCATTATAATTCTTGATTTTCTCTTTTTTTCTAAGAATTCTACTAATGATGGGTCTAATTTCTTAGGTAAGATGATTTCTTTTGGAATATTATTTTCTGAATAGTATTGTGAGATAAAATCTTCAAGCCAATTCTCAATATAATCAAAAGTGAATTCATTTTTTGATGCTAGGGTTCCTTTGTATACGTTAAATAGCATCAGATATACTTTGTTTTCTTTTATCTTGAAATTAATTACATCCTCGTCATAATTCTTTTGTCTTTCTACTGATTGCTTTTCTTTTAGATGATCTATTGCATTCAATCTGTTTCTTAATTCAAGAGCTTTTTCAAATTCTTTATTTTTAGCATGAATTTTCATCTCTTTTTTCATATCTGTTAGAGTTTGATTAAGATTTCCAGTTAAAATTTGTTTTACTTTTTGTATTTGGTCTTGATATTCTTTTTTTGAGATAGAATTATTGCATGGTGCTTTACATAAACCGATATGAAAACGTAGACAAGGTCTTTTTGGAAGTCTTTTGCAAGTTCTTAAGCTGAACATACGAATCAAGTATTTCATCAAGAAATTTCTTTCTGTACCTGAGACAAAAGGACCATAAAGTTTTGAAGAGTCTTTTTTTCTTGCTATAATTATTCTTGGGTAGTCTTCGTCTGTTATTTTCAAGTATGCGTAGCTTTTTGAGTCTTTTAAGTCTATATTGTACTTTGGTTTGTGTTTTTTTATTAAAGTATTTTCAAGAATAAATGCTTCTACTTCATTTTTTGTTATGATAAAATCTATATTTGATATGTTAGTTATGAGAATAGAAGTTTTTGTATCGTGAAATGATTTTTGAAAGTATGATGAAACACGTTTTTTTAGATTTTTAGCCTTACCTATGTAGATTATCTTATTGTTTTTGTTTTTGTAAATATAACAACCTGGTTTGTTTGGGATATTATCTAGGTTGATCATCTTATCATTTTTTTAAGAAAACTACCAGTATAACTTTTTTTGTTTTTTGAGACTGCCTCTGGAGTGCCTGTTGCGACGATTTCTCCACCATTATCTCCGCCATCTGGACCAAGATCTATTATGTGATCAGCTGATTTGACTATATCTAGGTTGTGTTCTATTACAACAACAGAATTACCTTTGTCTACCAAATCATTTAGTACTTTTATCAATTTATTTACATCGTGAAAATGTAGACCTGTTGTTGGTTCATCAAGAAGATAAATTGTTTTGCCTGTTGCTTTTTTTGCTAGCTCCCTTGTTAGTTTTATTCTTTGAGCTTCTCCGCCTGATAATGTAGTGGAACTTTGACCTAGTTTTATGTATTCTAAACCAACTCTTGATAGTGTTTCTAGTTTTGATTTGATTGATGGAATGTTTTGGAATAGATCTAGTGCTTCTTCTACACTCATTGCAAGAACATCTGCAACGGATTTTCCTTTGTATTTTACTTCTAATGTTTCTTTGTTGTAACGTTTTCCTTTACATTCTTCACATTCTACGTAAACATCAGGTAAGAAATTCATCTCTATTTTTATTACTCCGTCACCTTGGCATGCTTCGCATCTTCCGCCTTTAACGTTAAATGAGAATCTTCCTGGTTTGAAGCCACGTAATTTGGCTTCTTCGGTTTCTGCAAATAATTTTCTTATTTCGTCGAATACTTTGGTGTAGGTTGCAGGATTACTTCTTGGTGTTTTTCCAATAGGGCTTTGGTCTATTACTATAACTTTGTCAATATCTTGATCTATTTCGATAGTTTTGTGTTTTCCTGGCTGAACTTTTGAATTATGAAGTTTTTTCATCAATGATCTGTAGATTATGTCATACATTAAGGTAGATTTTCCACTACCTGAAACACCAGTTATTAAAGTTAGAACGCCTAAAGGTAATTTTGCTGTAATGTTTTTTAGATTGTGTTCTGTGCAACCTGCAATTGTTAGGAATTTTTCTGATTTTCTTCTTTTTTTAGGTGTTTTTATTGAAAGTTTTCCTGAAAGATAGTTACCAGTTAAAGAATTAGGATCTTTCTCAATTTCTGATGGTGTTCCTTTTGAAATTATTTTTCCACCATGAATTCCTGCACCTTTACCCATATCTACAACATAATCTGCATTTCTTATGGTATCTTCGTCGTGTTCTACAACAACTAATGTATTACCTATGTCTCTTAGATGATGAAGAGTTTCTATTAGTTTTTGATTGTCTCTTTGATGAAGACCAATAGAGGGTTCATCTAGGATATATAGAACACCCATTAGGTTTGAACCTATTTGAGTTGCAAGTCTTATTCTTTGTGCTTCTCCTCCTGAAAGGGTTCCTGCACTTCTACTAAGAGTTAGGTAGCCTAGTCCAACTTGATATAAAAAATTTAGCCTTTCTTTGATCTCTTTTAGAAGTTGCTTTGCTATCTCGTTTTGTTTTTTTGTCAAAGTCAATTCTTTAAAGAATTTGATTGCGTTTTCAATTGAAAAGTCAGTTACATCAATTATTGACTTATTGTTGATTTTTACTGCAAGAACTTTTGGTTTTAGTCTTTTTCCGGTACATTTTGGACATGGAAGTATTCTCATGAACTTTTCCAGTTCTCTTCTTCTGTAGTCTGATTCTGTTTGATGATATAGTCTTTCTGATTGAGGAATTATTCCTTCCCATGTTCCAGTATGAGACCAATTGGCTTCTCCGCCTTTCATACTCATATTGAACTTGATCTTTTCATTTGTTCCGTATAAAATAATTTTAAGTTGTTCTTTAGTTATGTCTTTAATTGGCGTTAATGGGCTAAAACCAGCATGTTTTGCAACTGCAGCTAAGTGTTGGCCACGCCATCCGTCTATTGCATTACGGTATATTGCAATCCCTCCATCTGCGATACCTTTTGTTTTATCAGGGATTATTAAGTCTGGATCAAATTCCATCTTTATACCTAGGCCGTGGCATTCTTCACATGCACCAAATGGGCTATTAAAAGAAAACATCCTTGGCTGTAGTTCTTCAAATGTTAAACCACATATTGGACAAGCCATTTTTGATGAAAAAATGTGTTCTTTATTGTTTTTATCTAAGACAATTATTAGTCCGTTTGATTTTGTTAGAGCGTTTTCAATTGCTTCTGTTAGTCTTGATGTATCTCCTGAATCTAGTCTGTCTATCACTATCTCTATATCGTGTTTTTTGTATCTTTCTAGTTTTACTTTTTCATCTGTTCTTTGTATTTTCTTGTTTACTCTAACACGAGTGTAGCCATCTTTATTTAGATCTTCGATTAGTTTTTCGTATGTTCCTTTCTTTTGCCTCACAATTGGGGAAAGAATCGTTAGTTGACCTTTTAGATCAGAAGATATTAATTCAGCTATTCTTTCTGGTGTTTGAGATTCAATTTTTATGTTGTGTTCTGGGCAATATGCTGTTCCAACTCTTGCAAAAAGCAGTCTTAGATGATCATATATCTCAGTTACAGTCCCTACAGTACTTCTTGGATTTTTTGATGTTGTCTTTTGTTCTATTGAAATTGCAGGGGAGAGACCTTCAATTGAATCTACATCTGGTTTATTCATTAAACCTAAGAATTGCCTTGCATATGATGAAAGAGACTCTACATACCTTCTTTGACCTTCGGCGTATAAAGTATCGAATGCTAAAGTTGACTTTCCAGAACCAGATAGGCCGGTTATTACTATAAACTTGTCTCTTGGCAGCTCTATATTTATGTTTTTTAGGTTATGTTCTCTTGCACCTTTGATTATTATGTTTTTCATTGGAAATTGTTAAAGTGGTTTGTTTTAAATATTTAACCTTTAAACGCTGGAGTGGTAGTATCTAGTATCTACTAGAGTAGCTAAAACTATATAAATGAAAGTAATGAAATTTTTCTTATGTTAAATAATACTTTTTCACATATTCCCGGTATTAGTCGTGAGACTGAGGAGAAAATATGGAAGAATAATTGTTTAAGCTGGAAGGAGTTTCTTGATTGTCATGAAAAGATAAATATTGGTGATAGTAAAAAGAAGAAAATTTGTAATTTCTTAAAAGCCTCTATTCAAGCATGTAATAATAATGACTATTATTTCTTATGTGAGAGTATTCCAAGCAATATGCACTGGAGGGCTTACCCAGATTTAAAGAAAAAGTGTTGTTTTTTAGATATTGAAACAACGGGGCTTAGTAAGCATCATGATGAAATTACTGTTATTGGTTTGTATGATGGTAAAAAAAGTAAGGTTTTTGTGAATGGTAAAAATATGGATGAATTCGCTAAAGAGATAGAAAAATATGATATGATCGTTACTTTTAATGGTAAATGCTTTGATGTTCCTTTTATTAAGAGCAAGTTTCCATCTGTTGATCTTGATAAATTTCATGTTGATTTAAGATATGCTATGAGGGAAATTGGATATAGTGGTGGACTTAAGAGGATAGAAAAAGAAATTGGCATTAATCGTTCTGATGATATTTCTGAAGTTGATGGATATGAAGCTGTAAGGCTTTGGTATAAATATAAGAACGGAGATGAATCTGCACTTGATTTGCTTATTAAATATAATATTGCAGATATAGAGAATCTTAAGGTGATGATGGAATTTGCTTTTGAGAAATTAAAAGAGAAGAATTTTCTTTCAGTGATTAATTGAATATATCATTTATGTCTCGATTATTCATATGAACATATTTTCCTTCTTCTAGATTTCCTAGTTTTAGATTACCAATTCTTACTCTTTTTAGGAAACTTACCTGAATCTCGAGTTTTTTTAGAATTCTTCTGATTATACGATTCTTTCCTTCATGAATTGTTATTTCTACTAAATTTGATTTTATTTTTCTTACATCTGCTGGTGCTGTTTTTCCATCTTCTAAGATAACTCCTTTTTCTATCTGAGAAACTTGTTCATCAGTTATATGTTTTACACCTGCAAGATATGTTTTAGTTATCTCATTAGAAGGGTGTGCTATTTTATTTGCAAAATCTCCATCATTAGTTAATAATAGAAGTCCTTCTGTAAAGTAGTCTAAACGTCCAATTGGGAAGATACGTTCTTTTATGTCGATATAATCCATTATTGTCTTGAATTTTGGATCAGTTAATGCAGTTACGCATCTTATTGGCTTATTGAACATTAAGTAAATTGTTTTTTGTTTGTTTACTAATTTATCATCTACATATATCTTATCTGTTTCTTTTGCTTTATCGCCTAATGTCACCAGTTTATTGTTTACTTTAACTCTTCCCTCTTCTATTAAAACTTCAGCTTTTCTTCTAGAACAATAACCATAATTGGATAAAAGTTTTTGTACTCTATGCATGGATAGTTGGGAAATAAGTTAGAATATAAATGTTGTTATAATTGTTAAAAAAATAATACGCGCCTCGGAAGATTCGAACTCCCGACCTACAGCTTAGGAGGCTTTAGCGGCATCTTAAAGTATAAGATAACAGTCGCTCTATCCAAGCTGAGCTAGAGGCGCACTTAATAAAAGAAAAGTAAAGAATTCTTTAAAAAACTTTATTTTTTTGCTGGTTTGTAGACATATCCGCGAAGGAATTTAACTCCCATGTAAACTAGAGGTGTATCGATCAAAGCAACAAATACTTTCAAAGCCCAATAAGGTATTACTAAACTGAATACAAACAATGCATTATATGCTGGAGGAGTTACATTAAAACCTGCAGGTAACCAAGACCATGGCAAGTGATAAAGTCCTATAAACATAAAAGCAACTGTGTCTATAAATTGGGATATCATTGTAGACATATTATTTCTTAGCCATAAGAATCTTCCCTTTGTTTTTTCTTTCCAAAAGTTAAATGCCCATATATCGTGCATCTGAGCTAAAATGAATGCGCTGATACTGGCAATTAAGAATCTTATGCTTGTTCCGAATACTGGTTTATATTGTTCTGCTTGTACATGTGACCTTGATGAATAAGGTAGAGCAACTGATAGAATAGTCAATACCAGAACAAGTAACATGCAAATAAATGCTACCCAAACAAATTGTTTTGTTTTTTCTTTTCCATGAACTTCTTCAATCGCATCTGTAATCATAAAAGAGATAGGATATGCAAAAATACCTACTGAAAAGGTTACTACACCTATATGAGATAGTTTTGACCCTAGTAAGTTTGCAGCTATAATTGAGGCTACAAATAAACCTAAGAAAAGATTTGTTTTAGATTCTAAGTTCCATTTCATTATATCACCAAAGAACTCGAAGTCAAAAGGTTATTTATAATAATTTGTATTATAACTTAGTTATAACTTATAGAATATTTAGTTAAAAATCAGTAGATTTGGTGCAAATGCCATTATTAATCCAAATATAAGCATTAATAGGCCGCTAAATAGCTTAAGTTTTCTTCCTTGGTTTTCTGTAAGCCTGGTTGATTTGAAGAAATATATGAAATTAAGAAGGATTACTAATAAAGGAAGTATATAAACAACCGAATAAAAAGCTGTCCAAAGAACGTGTTGTAGGTTTATAGTGTTACCAAATGAGCTTAATAATGATGTCATGAATACTGCAGGCAATATAGCAGTACAACCAAGTTCTACAAGATTAACAAATATTGCTAACAATATTGTTCCTGCTATTGCTATCATAAAAGTCTTAGTAGATGTGCTATCTCTTAGTTTATTTACTATGTCTCTAGCTCTTGAAGTAAAGGTTTTCTTGTCTTTGTCTGAAATTGATAAACTAACTCCTTTTTTGAAGAAAAAGAAGTCTTTTATGTTTATTATTCCTGCAATAGTTATTGCAATTCCAAGTATTAAGTATATTATTGAACTATATTTCTCCATTGCCCATGAACCAATCAAAATCATGACTATTATGAAGATAAAATACATTATTGCGGAAGTTATTATGAAGGTTAGACCGATAGTAAGCATATCTTTCTTTTTTTTAGTATATGTTAATAATGATAGTAAGATTATCAGAACTGTAAAAGCGCATGGATTAAAACCATCTGCTAATGCTATAATAAATGTAAATAAAGGAAAGGGCAGACTTGATGCAAAGTTTTTTATCGAAACATCTGAAAATGATTTAAAGATTATGAATGAAGCTATAATTACCAATAATATAAAGAAGAATGTCCAGTATTGCCTTAGTTTCTTATTTTCCTTTATCTTATGTTTAAATAAAAAGAAGGAAGAACCATAGATAAGTAGAATTATGAAAAGTATCCATTGTAGTGGTGTTATCTTAGGAAGGTTTGCTTCAAAATTACTACTACAATCTTCGCAATCACATGTATGTTGTTTTTCTGGATCTGTTATGTTTATATCTCCCAATATTGCTTCAGATAATTGATTTGAATATCCTATATATGCATCATATACTTCACTAAATTCTAATTCTCCTTCTTCTTCAGTATAACCGATAAATGCCTTGTCCCCTACATATGTTTGAGGAACTGGACCTGTTTTTACACCAAATTCTTCTGCTTTTTTTTCCCATAACTCCTCATTTTCTGAGCCTATCAGGTAATGTATGGTTATTTGATTTTCGTTGCAGGTTGATTCTAGATTTTCTAAGAATATTTTTTCTGCTTTACAATGAGGGCAGGTTGTGCTGTAAAAGAAATATACATCCTTGTGTTCTGAGGCAGAAACTATGCATGAGCTAAGTAAGAGAGTTATTAGTGCTAAGTATAATATTGATTTTCTCATTTTTTGGTTACTTTATATAATAAAAAAGAGCTTATTATAAATGTTACGATATATGTTAATTGTTCTATAGTTAACGCAAGGATAAAACCTTTTTCATCTGCTGCTTTGAAAAAACCCAATATAAAACGTTCTAAGGAGTATAGAGTTAAGAATGACCAGAATAATGTCCCATTCTTTAGTTTCTTATTTTTTAGATACCATAGTATTGCAAATATAGAGAATAGAGCTAAACTGTTATATATCTGAACAGGATGTCTAAATCCTTCATATAAAGGAAATTTAACTGCCCAAGGTAGTTTAGTTATTGTACCAACAAGTTCTCCATTTATGAAATTAGCTATACGTCCAAGAGCTAAACCTAAAGCTACAGGTATAACAGTTATATCTGCTAATTTGTAGAAAGGTATTTTCTTCTTTTTTAAAAATAATGTTCCAGCTATAATTGCACCTAAAAAACCACCCAAGAAAATAAGGCCCCCTTTCCACACTGCTACTATATCTAATGGATTTTTTAGGAAATAAGGAATATTGTATAATATGTAAAATGCTCTTGCCCCTATTAGTATACCCAAGATAAGATAGAATATATAATCTGCGATATCATCTTTTGTTAGATTAATATTTCTTATTTTGGAGAGATGTATGAGAATAAAATACATGATAATAAATCCAAGAGCATAGATAATACCGTAATAACGGACCTCTAAACTTCCTATATGGAATAATGTTGGGTTTATATTATGTACTAACATTTTTAGTCAATAGATAGAAATATGCTCTGTTTACGAGGATTAAAAAGAACGCTAATATGATTGAAGGTATTTGTACAAATGGAAAATTTCTGAATAAATATGCTAAAATAACTAATATGGATAATATTGTAGGTGGGAAAAGAAATTTATGAAATGTGATATCTAGTGATTTTTTAAGTACATTATGTATTTTTGGTTTTTTTGCTGACAAGAATTGACTTATTGATACAAATGTATAAGTTATTGAGAATATGAAGACAAAGAATATTAAAAGTAGTATTTGAACTATTTCTTGTTTGAATATAAAATCTATAACATTATAGATTATCAAAGTTGTCAGTAAGATGAAAAGTAGGGATATTATATAGAATATTAGATTTTTTAGATAAAATTTTATTATATTGGATAAATTTACCTTAATTTCTGATATTTGATTGATTATTAACAGCTTGATTGATGAGTGGAGTAATAAAGCTATTAGATAATATATTATAAGTAATAAGAAGATAGGCCATAATCCCACTTCACTAACAAAGTTTTGAATACCAATCTCAGTAGTAGGTAATCTACTGAGGAGTAAGTTACCTAATAAAAGCAACAAAACAAAAAAAAGAATATTATAAAAAAAAATAAAAAGTAAATTTTTTGGGTTTTCCTTTAATAAGATCAAAGATCTAAAAAATAAAGATCTTTTAATCTTCATGGTTTAGCCGCACTGTGCTGCTGCGTTACCGGTTGATCCGCTAGCTGGTTCCCATCCAAATCCTGGACTTGGACTATCTGCAGTTACATCGGTCTTACATTCCTCTGGTGCTTCATTGAAAGCTCCACAGATTGTGTTCAATAAAGATACTGAATCTCTACCGCTGCTTACACTTGCTCCATTGATAACCAATGTTGGAGAGCCTCTAACGCCATATGCTAGATTCTCTTCATTGTGGATAAGGAACTGTGGGAATCTTCCGCCAGACCATGATGCTTTATCCTCAAGCTTAGCTGTAACTTCAAACTCTTCATCTGCTGCATCTGTACATGCTTCTAATTTGTCCATATCAATTTTTACTTCAGCCATACATTCTTTTGATTCTTCTTCTGAACCTGATGTGGTTCCTAAAAAGCAGGTCAGATAATCAATGAATTTATCATTTTGTTCTTTTTGAATGCAATACTGATCTAATTGTTCATATACTTCTTTTCCACCATGCATAGCATAATTAACAAACTTTATCTTTATGTCAGCTGTATCTCCTAAAGCTTCAATAACTGGGACTATTCCTTTCATAATTTGGGTACCAAAAGGACAATGACTCATAACAAATGCTTCAACAACTGGTTTATCAGATTTTACAAGATCTGTTGGTACTTGTGGTTGTGCTTGTTCTGGTTTTTCCATTGCTTTTTGCATATCCACAACTGATGGAAATAATAATGAGCCATCTTTTGTTACATAAGAATCAAACTCTTGTCCACCTATGTCTAATTTTAAATTGTATAGACCGTTCTTTTCTTCTGTAGATTTTATAGTAACTTCTGTTCCTGACGGAACAAGCTGATTATCTACTATATAAGAAACTGCTTTATCTGCTGCTTGTTCTGCGGATAATGATAAAGTTGTACCTTTACCTAAAAGCAATACCACTAAAACAATAGATATTATTGCTAATACTGCTGTTGCAGATTTCCATAAATCTTGTTTTTTAATCTTTATAGATTCTTTTTTGTGAGCATGATGCCCATGATGTTTGTGTTCATCCATATTAAAAACCCCCTTAGTTTTTTGTTATATTTTCTTTGGTATACTATATAAAGTTTACCTTTAATTCTAATTCAATAATAGCTTATTTAAAAATGTTATGGATTTAATGTTCATATTAAGCTTTCATGCAAATCTTTAAATAATAATAGTTATTTTATTCAGCATATGATAAATAAAGCTGATTTTAGAAAAATCAAAGAAAAACTGGATAAATATGATAAAAGAAGAGAAGAATTAATCAAGAAATCCAGAGATGTTCTTAAGGCTTCTAAGCAGTTGATATATTCTATTCATAGAGGCAATTTAGCTGAAGCTAAAAAGATGATTGTTGCTGTTAAGAAGAATAAGACATCATTAGATAAGATCGCTTCTTCCATAGATGGATTATTTCGTGAAGGAAGTTATAGACAAGCTATGCAGGAATATGCTGAAGCATTATGTTATTATGGATTTATTGTTGATAAAAAAATTCCTAATTTAAATCTACTAAAGATATCTGAAGAAGATTATTTGATGGGTATTTCTGACCTTACTGGAGAAGTAACAAGAAGAGCAGTTACAATAGCTAATAAAAATCCTAAAGAAGTTAGTAAGATCAAGAAGTTTGTTGAAGAAGTATTTGGAGAATTTTTGAAATTTAACTTACGTAATGGTGAGTTAAGGAAGAAATCTGATTCTATAAAATGGAACTTAAAGAAATTAGAAGAATTAGAGTATGATATTGGAAAGAAGTAAGATTTAAAAGCTAGTATTCGTTCTTAAGGCATATAAAAGAGGTTCTTAGTTTAGAGAAGATAAAATGAGAGATATAATAATAGCGCCATCAATACAGGCTTGTGATTTAACACATCTGGATGATGAAGTTAAAAGAATTGAAGCAGGTGGAGCAGATATTGTGCATTTTGATATGTCTGAGGGTATTTTTGTTCAGAATACTTCTTTAGGTTTAAAAGAACTAAAGACAGTAAGAAAGGCAACAAAGTTACCAATAGATGTTCATGCTGTTGTTTCTAAACCAGGAGATTATATTGATAGGTTAATAGATGGGGGAGTAAATTATATATCTATACATGCTGAGTCAACAGAGGATCCTGAAGATTTATTAGGTCGAATAAAGGAATATAGTGGTGGAAATGTTAAAGCAGGGATTGCATTTAACCCCACAACAAACCCAAGAGAACTTCAACCTTATATTTTTAAGGAAAAAGCAGATTATATTGTAATTGTGACTGCTACACCAGGTATTAGTGGTCAGAAGTTTAATTCTAGAGTGTTACCGGTTATTAGAAATTTAAGAGATAGTTTTCCAGACATTGATATTGAGGTTGATTGCGGAATTGATTATAAATATAACGATGGAGAAAAGATGCCCACAGTAGAACAGGCAGCTATGGCTGGAGCTAATATGATTGTTGCTGGTTCTGCAGTATTTGAAGAAAAGTATAAAGGAGAAAATTATTTTACACCTATACAAAACTTAAAAGCTCAAGCAATAAGGGCAAGCCAAAGACTTAAATAAAGGTTATATTTCTTTTTTATTATGTTTAGTTTTAAAGTTGTAAAAAAAGATGGAAAAGCCAGAGTTGGTAATGTTACAACTTCTCATGGTTCTTTTGATACTCCTGCATTTATTCCTGTTGCAACAACTGCTACAATAAGGGGATTAGATAATAGAGATATATCAGATATGGATCCAGGAATAATATTAGCTAACACTTATCATTTACACCTTAGGCCTGGTGATGATGTTATCAAAAAAATGGGTGGACTGCATAAGTTCATGAACTGGGATAAACCGATAATTACTGATTCTGGTGGGTTTCAAGCATTTTCTTTAGGTTTTGCTGTAGAGCATGGTGTTGGGAAGATAGCTGATAATTTTTTAGATTTTGCTAATAGAAAACATCAGAAAAATTTGAAAGAGAAGAAATTTGCACATGTTGATGATTCGGGTGTTACGTTTAAAGACCCTATAAATGGAGATATAAGAAAATTAAATCCTAAAAGTTCTATGAAGATACAATCAAATTTGGGTGTTGATATAATATTTGCTTTTGATGAATGCACTAGTCCATTAGCTGGAAAGGAGTATACTTCAATAGCATTAGAAAGAACACATAAGTGGGCTAAAGAATGTTTGAAACATTACGATAAGAAACAAGCATTATTTGGGATAGTTCAGGGTGGAGAGTATAAGGATCTTCGTAAAAAGAGCGCTAAGTTTATTGGAAAGTTGGGTTTTGATGGTTTTGGGATAGGGGGTTCATTAGGCAAGTCTAAAGAAGATATGCATAAGATAATGGATTGGGTAATTCCATTATTACCTAAATCTAAACCAATACATCTACTAGGTATTGGGGCTGTTGAAGATATATTTGAAGCTGTTGAACGTGGTGTAGATACATTTGATTGTGTTGCTCCAACAAGATGGGCTAGAAGAGGTCATGTTTATGTCGGTCCAGAAGCAGGTGGAACAGTTAAGAATAA
>CAYUUQ010000004.1:0-2495 GCA_964447875.1 uncultured Methanosarcinales archaeon
GTATTTTTATTTTTTGAGAAATGTATATCTACTCCATTCTGTTTATCATATTTTTTACTTACTAAAAATAAATATCTTAATTTTCCATTTTGAAATTGAGGACATTTATAGAAACAAGTATTTTTATCCTCTTTACAGCTTATTTCTGATCCATCTGGACATCTAATTGATTTATTACATTTCTTTTTTTGTGCTTCATATTTTTCTTTTGCATCAGGGATTCTTCTTCCCAAATTTAGAAAAATAACAAATGCTCCTAAAAACATCATTCCGCCTAAAAAGAAAGCAGTAAACATTATATCTGAATTGTAATAGGAACGAGCCCACCATGGAGCAAACATTGCTATTAGAACTAAAATGAACATGATAACTGATTGATTTTTGAAGCTTCCTAATGATTGCACTTTTGCTTTTGTTACTAGGTCTCGACCTTGGCCTGCTGGAACAGTTCTTATCAATGGGGCATTTTCATCATTAGGATTTGGAAATGAAACAGTATCAACAAGCTTTTCTTTCGGAAGCATTTCTGCCAGACCTACTCCAAGCATAGATTTACCGGTTCCTGGTTCACCTATCAATAGAACGTGTCTTCTTTGTTTAGCTGCTTTTTTCATTATATTAACAGCTGATTCTTGACCTATAACTTGATCTATTAATTGCTTAGAAACTTTGATATCTGCAGTTGACTTATACTTTAATGCCATGTTAGAATTTTAATAAGGTGTTGTTTATAAACTTTTGTTTTTACTATAAAGTTTTTAAAGTAGCAAGTGTTCTTGACTAATTATGGGGGGAAGAACTGCTCAGGAAACTGCTAGAATAGTTGTTAGTAGAGTTTTTAATGGATTAACTGAAGGAACTGTTGATACTGTACTGCAAGCAGAGGTTGAGACTCAGTTAAGAAGGGAAGGATTTGGTTTTTGGCATGAAGATGGTCCTTTGGTATATTTTGGAAATGATACAAAGTATGATATGCCTCATTCACCTACTGGCTCTATGTTAGAGGCAGGAGATTTAGTTGTAATAGATGTTACGCCAATTAGGGGTAACCCACAAAGTTTTTTGGATGTGGAAAAAGACCTTGGTGATTTTTGCGCAACTATGGTTTTTGATAGTCCTTTTAATATATTTCCTGAATATATTCAGGCAAAGAAATCATTTGATGATTATATGAGTCATGTATTTGTAAATCGAGGTGGTAAGTACATGATTGATAGTAAGGTTCCTGATGATACTTCGTTTAAGGAATTGGCTACTAAACTAGATGACTTAACTGGAGATGAATATTTTTCTTTAAAGTTAGTACTTGCTCATTTTTCAGAACGAATGGGCGAAAATTTAAGGGGTAAGTTTTCTAGGTTTGAGAAAGGGACAGGTAGGGCTACTGGTTCATCATTTTATAATGAAGTTATTGATTTGTTAACCCAACCATTACCTTTTGAAGGATATTCAGATTATAGATTTTCTCTTTTTAGTAGTTTAGGTGAAGTTGGACATATTATAACTGGCGATATTGCTAAGTATGAGTGTAGGGAATTATTAAGTAGTACAAATAAAAAGCCAATTCTTAATGGAACATTATGGGCGATAGGACCACCAATTGGTTTAGAGAGAAATATTAACGGTGAATATGAAGCTTTACCTTTTGCTGCAAAGTCTGAGGATATTGTTCTTTACCAAGGATAGGCTGAGACTTTTTATACTCAACGCAAAAGAATATCAAACATTTGTTTGCGTTTCGTAATAAGCAAACGTATGAATAATGTTCGAATATTTGTTGCGTTTGCTATATTTCTAAAATTACTTACTTTCTCCTGAGAAAGTAAAAGATTTAGCCTGAACAGTAGATGTTTCACTATTATGCAGAAATTGCTTTGGCGGTACAAACCAGTTAGTGTGGAACCACATTTTTTGCCTCCAATAAGTCATCTATATGTATATGATTATGATCTGGTAAACTTGCTATTACTTTTTCTATGTCTACTTCTTCTTTTATGTATAGTACAACTCTTTCTTTTTTTATTTCATCTAATACTTCATCAGGAACTTGCCCATTAACTGGTGAGAGGGAGCATGCTGAACCAATCTGAGAATATACGCACGGATAAATAAGTGAGGAAGTTCTTGTTAGAGCAACACCACCCATTACATGAAAATTTTCTTCAGGCAAACTGTTTCTTCTTTTATGCAATTCAGCTCCTTTTTTATAAACATCCATCATATTGTCTAGTGTGATGTAATAAATATTATTTCCCTGCATCTTTTTAGGAATATATTGGTTTGTTTTTAAATCTTTCTATTATTTAATTACTACTAAGTGGTTATTTTTCTAGAAAAACTATTTATTATATTTTTAATTCCTTTATTTAAAATCAAAGAAAAAACTTTACTTAAGATTGCATTGATTGCTTCCATAGTTGGTATTGTTATTTTATATTTTATTTCTGGAACTATTTTCATAGATGAAAAGACAATAGAGAAGATAAATAAAGATA
>CAYUUQ010000004.1:2505-8818 GCA_964447875.1 uncultured Methanosarcinales archaeon
CGGAGAAGATGTTAAGTTGTTGGGTAATGTTCGCGGTGTTGTAGAAACTGACAGTGTATTTTTTATTGATTTAATCCAGCCAAGTTCTATCTCAGTTTTAGTTTTTAAGGATGGCACTAATCTAACTTATCTTGATGGAAAAGATGTTGAGATAATCGGAAGTATTGATGAATATAATGGTGATATTGGTGTTATTGCAGACAGGATAAGGGTTGTTGAATGACTTCTAGAAAGATTTAAATAATATTAATCTGAGATATTATCTATGGGACTTTTGAGTAAAGATAGATTTAGAGATTTAAGGCGTGAGCTTGTTTTAGGTAAGAAAGAAAAGGAAGCTGAAGAGCGTATATTGGGGTCTTTAACAGGCAGTATTCGTAGAAAAAAACAACTTGAATCTGAGAAACAGCGCACTGAATCTGAACTTGTTAGGATAAAATCAGAGTGGGAAGCTTCCGACGAGCGAGCTCGTGTTTTAAGACACCAATATGATAATTTTGATAGTTCTTTTCATGGAAGTGTTTTAGTATTAGTTGAAAGGAGGAGCAGGCTTTTATATGAATTAGGACAGCAAGAGCAACATATTGGTGAGCTACAAAGGATCCAGATAGATGGGGGAGATCCATCTCATGCTGATGATGTTTCGGGGGCAATAAGGGAAGCTGAGCAGGAAGCTGAACGTATGAAAGAAGAATTACAACAATTTGAAAAAGATCATCCACAAATTGAACACTATAAGCGTAGATTTAATGAACTTTCTAAAGAGACTAGGAGTGAAAGTGTTAAATCCCGTCATTTATTAAGAGAATTAGAAAAATATAATACTGCAGTTTCAATTCTTACTCGTTCTTTAGGTGATTTAGACGCTAAAATACTCAAATTATTAAGTCAACTTTTTAAAGAAGAGTATTTACAGGAGAAAGATATGGTCGATATTGAAAGAACTGTTGAGAGTATGCATTCTAAATTATAGACTTTTAGTAAAAAATATAAAATAGAGTATGTTCTTCTAAAATATGTTTTATCAAATAATAGTTGCTTTATTGTTAGGTTTATTATTTGGTTGTATAACAGGCATGATCCCTGGTGTACATGTTAATTTGATTTCACTTATTCTTTTAAGTTTAAGTGGTTATTTTTTAGGATTAACTTCTGCTTTGGTACTTGGTGTGTTTATAATATCTATGGCAGTAACGCATACTTTTTTAGATGCAATTCCTTCTATATTTTTAGGAGCTCCAGATTCAGACATGGCCTTAGGTGTTTTACCTGGACATAAATTATTGTTGGAAGGCAGAGGCTATGAAGCAGTTAAACTTACAGTTATTGGTTCATTACTCGCTTTGATTGTTACAATAATTATCATTCCTTTTTTGATTCCATTTGTTCCTAAGATTTACTCCTTTGTTCAACCATTTATGGGTTGGATATTATTTTTTGTTGTTATCTATATGATCTTAATTGAGAAAGGTGTTAAGAAAATATGGGGGTTGATTGTGTTTTTGTTATCTGGTACTTTGGGAATATTGGTTTTGAATTGGCCTAATTTAAAGCAACCATTGTTTCCGATGCTTTCTGGGTTATTCGGTTTGAGTACATTATTTATTTCACTTAATCAGAAGTCTAAGATTCCAAAGCAGAAGGTTTCTGAGAAGATTGATGTTTCTAAAGGTAAAGTTAGTAAAGCAATCGGTGCTGCAGTTTTTTCTGGATCATTGACTGGAATATTTCCAGGACTTGGTGCTGCACAAGCATCTATTTTAGGTATGGGTTTAGTTGGAGAAATTGGTCAGCATGCTTTTATGATACTAATTGGAGGAATAAACACAGTTAATTTTGTTTTTAGTTTAGTTACATTTTATACATTGCAAAAAGCTAGAAATGGAGCAGTTGTTGTGGTATCGGAGTTGATTAATTCAATTGGTTTAAAAGAATTGGTTGTATTTTTATCTGTTGCATTAATTACTGGGTGTGTTGCTGCTTATCTTGCTTTAAAGATTTCAAAAGTTGCTGCTAAATTTATTACTAAAATAAATTATAATCAGTTATGTGTTGGTATAATCGTCTTTATTACAGTCTTAGTTTTAATATTTTCCCAATTATATGGGATTCTAGTCTTAATTGTTTCAACTGTTTTAGGAATGATTGCACCAATGGTTGGAGTTAAGAGAAGTCATAGTATGGGTTGTTTGATGTTACCAGTTATTTTGTTTTTCTTATTATAACAATTAAGCTTTTAAAGCGAAAACTATTCTCGAGTACTATGATTTATGCAGGATTAGCTATTAAGGAGCAACCAAGAGAAGAGCTGAATGCTTTTCAGGTAGCAGTGGTTGATTTAGAAGCGGTAATAGGATCTGAAATGAGGGTAACTGCTTTTGCAGAGCATTTAGCTCAAAAAGAAGAAGTTAGTACTGCTCAAGTTAAAAGGTGGATTTATGGTCAAAAACCTGCTCCAAAATCAGGACTAAATCGTGTTTTAGCTATGAGTCATCTTGTTGTAAGTGGACGAGATGGACAATATACTTCAGAATTTGGTTCTAATCTTGTTTTGACAGACAGTTTACCTGATATTGATAAATGTGTTAAAATACTAGAGTTCAGAGATTATAAGAATATGGTTTATGCATTAGCTGATGCTACTCAATTAGGTGTAGCAACATGTAATGTAAGAGCTAGGAATAAAAGATTAGTAAGGAAAGAAGTGAGAGATACTTTAGTTGACTGGGTGAACCTTTTAGGTAAGAATGAATCTTTGCCTGTAGATCATCAATATCGTGCAGTTGCTGTTAGAAAGTTTAAAAGATTAGTTGATCGAATTGCAGAAACATTGGTTTATACAAAAGAACAAGTTGCAAACATGGTGATTAGGGACGGAGTTAAATTAAGAAAATCAACATTATTAAAAGATTATTTTCAACCTTCTGTTACCAAAGGAAGAGATAAGATACCTTATGACTTATATGTATCCGTTAAAGGTATTCATGATATGATCATGAAAAGAGTTACCAGAATTAAGAATACTGATTATTGGATAGACCTATTTTCTTTTAGGAGTTATAAACATTTGCAAAGAGCTTTGAGTGAGGCAACAGAGTTAGAAATGAAGGATTGCGATATTAAGAATCGGTGGGTTGATATGGATGTAAGAAAGCAATTAAATTCCTGGAGACGTAAAGAAGGGAAGGGAGAGAGAGCAGATATTGAACCATCATATAGGAGAATTAACAAAGGTGATTTTTTAGCGATTGTCGACTCTATTACTGAATCAGAAAGTATGGAAAAAAGGGAGTTAGCAGCTCTTGTTGTAAGAAGAACTGGAGCAGAGTATGATCGTGTTTATAGAAGTTATTTTAGACTAAGTGATCGTTCTTTAATTCCTGTTGATGTTTATGATACAGTTGTTAATTTAAAATTAGAATTTGATGCAGAACGTAATAATACATTTGGATTTAAAATAGGTAGCGAAGAGTCACGTGTTTTGGCTGCAGCTATTAGTTCGGAGACAGGATTAGATGCGTCTGATTGTTATTTAGACAATCCTGCACCAAAGGTTTCGGAAAAGGTTGTTAGGTGTGTTAGACATTGGTTAGAAGAAGGGTTAACGAATAGATCATTGATATATCACCAAAATGTAAGATATTACAGGGGAGATAGAATTTTTAATCCGTTTCTTAGACAAAATGGTATTGTTAAAAGTGTTTCAGAAAGAACAATGGTAGTTAATTGGGAAAAAGCTGGTTCTTTAATGATGGAACATAATGCTCAGTCTAGATATGTGTAGTTTAGAATAATTTATTTTGTTGTTTCGACTGGAGCAGTCTTAGCTACTATATCTGTTAAAAGAGTTTCTGCTTCTGTTTTTTTATCTGCATTACTTGCTAGATTAGTTGCAAAACTATACCATAGTCTTGCTTTTTCATAATTTTGAAGAGAAATAGCTACATGACCACTAGCAATTGCTGTGGCAAAATCTGGATTTTTAGTAAATGATCTTATATAAATCGCTTCAGCTTTCTCAAGTCTTTCTCTGTTTGTTTCAGGATCTAGATCACGCCAGTTTGCTAGATTAGTTGCATGATTATAAAGAATTTCGGCATATTTTTGAGCTGTTGGAATGTCCCTATATCTTTGAGGTTCACTCTCCATACTTTCTAGAAGATTACTTAGTCTACCATATACCCTTTCAGATTCATCAAATCTTCTGGATAAAGTAAGATTTGAAGCCCTATATACGAGTACGTCAATATATCTCGTATCAGTATCACATTCTAATGCACTTTCGAGCTTACCAAATAGTTTTTCTGCATCATTATATTTTCTTTCTTCATAATATTGTAATGCTAATTTATATGCATCATCCCATTCCATTGGAGCATTAGGATCTTTGGCAGGAGGTACTTTGATTATAGTTGGTTTTGATAGACCAGAAGGAGGACCTGTTTGTTTTTGAGCTGTCTTTTTCTTAACGGGAGCTTTTTTAGATGCACTACTTGGTATATTGTTTCCACCTCTCCCATCTGCGAATACAATTCTTTTCATATTTATTACGAATAATGTCTGTTTTTTAAAGGTTTCTTTATTATTGAGTGGTTATTTATTCTTTAGTGAAAAGATTTATATAGAATAATTATAAAAAATAAGATATAATAATAAAAAGGTGATATTTCATGAAAAAAAGTTTAATCTTATGTATTCTAGTTTTAATGTTAATGTTTGGTTGTTCATCTGACCTACCTCCAGAACCAGGAGATATTGGAATTGGAGAATCCTATGATTCTGGAAACGGAAAAACAGGTATGGCATATTATCGAACTTATGAGGGATATGCTCCACCTGTTGATATTTTTGATGATGATAATTTAATATATTTTTTAGATCCTGTTGTTGTTGATGTTGCTGAGGGGGAAAGTAATTTTTATTTAGATATTAGTGTTAGTCATGAAGATTCTTATGTTTACAAATATGGTCATGTTTATATTCCTACATTACAGACCTGGAGACAGTTTTCATTTGATGAAAAAACAGTTACGGGAAGTAATTGGATAAGGGAAGATGCCGATACTACATTAATGCTTGATAAGGCTGATTTTATTTCAGGAGAGAATTATATTGTTACTTATTCATGTAAGAAACATAATAACGAATGGAAATGTGGATGTAGTTCTGAGTCACAATGTGATATGTGGATGCTTCAAAATTTCTTATACAGGAATGTTGATTTACCACCTGAACCAGATAAGCCTGGTGAAATATATTCTGCTAAGGTTTCACTAAATCCTTTGTCAGGGTTATATAGGTTAGGACAGAATGTTAGTATTGATGCATATGTGGAAGCTAGTAATGATATCTCAGAGTATTTATCTAAAGCATATTTTACTATTCAAAAATCTGATGGTGATGTAGAGATTATCCAACCAGAATCTTCAGATATTACAGATTGTTATTATTGTGAACTTTGTAAGAAATATCATTGTTATGCTAGTTTTTCAGCTAATTACCCTATTATCGATGAGGGCAAATACAATATTAGTCTTGTAATACCTAATTTGAATAATCTAAAGATGAGTTCGGGGAGATTTATAGTCGACGAGAAGATATTTAATAATATTATTGAAGAAGATATCGGCGATATGCTTTTTGAGAATTCACATGGCTATTTATCTGGTAATGGACTTTCAGTTACAGCATCATATAGAAGATATAATCCACATATATACTCAGATGTTTCATTTTCTAATTCAGATGAAGCTATCAACAGGCATGAAGATTTATCTTCTGATTGGAGCACTATAGTCATCAATGGCAATAAGATTAAAACATTTGAAGAAAATAGCTGCAATACTAATTATAATGGGGATACAGTTTGTTGGAACAGAAAATATTATAGTTGGTTTAGTGGCGGTAATTTAATTGTTGTTTATATGAGTTCTGATGAGAATGTAGAGTTAGGAACTGGAATAGTTGAAGCTTATTTGGAAATACATCCTGGTGATGATGGGGAAGATAATTGTGGAGATGGAATTTGCGATTTAATTTCAACAGAAGCAATGTTGGTATCAGATGTTTATAGTATGAGTTCTTCTGTTGTACCTACAGGATGGACATCTCCTGAGCGTTGTGAAAATTGTGCTCCTTGGTTAATTTTATATTCTGGAGCAGAAAAAGGATATAGGGGATTAGAGTTAGGTTATTTGAAATCAGATAATGTTTATATTGATCGTGAATCAAATAATATGTCTGAAGTTTTGTTAATTGGTTTTGGAACATTTGATGATGATGTTATTTATGAACAAACAATTACAGCAGAAAC
>CAYUUQ010000004.1:8828-20284 GCA_964447875.1 uncultured Methanosarcinales archaeon
ACCAAGGCACAATAAATATCTACCTTCCAGAGTTTCATTCAAATAGATCAGATAATTATTGGTATTATGTGGCTAAGGATGGTTCTACTTACTATGCGAATTATGATGGTATTGAGCCAACTATGTCAGTTAGTGAAGCTTTAGTTTTGGAACATTTAGCTAGATCTGCACCAGGTAAGGAAACTAGTTTAAGCTGTCCAGAAGATTGTGCATCAGAATCTTGCACAGATTCAGATGGTGGAAAGAATTATTATGAGAAAGGGTATATCCATGCAAATTTTGGTCACCAACACAATATTGATAGAGAAGATAGGTGTGCAATAATAACTCAAGGAAGTATAGAAGAAGGTAGTTATTATTCGACTTATGTTGGATCGTGTGGGGGTAATAATTGTTACATAGAAGAACATTTTATTAATACTAGTTATGATTATTGTGCTGGTGAGGTTGATATGTATAATTGTCCAAATGGATGCAAAGATGGTGCATGTGTTAATGAGACAGTTCCTGAAGGACAATGCTGTTATTTTGAATCTAGCGGATCTTGTATTGGTATTTTAGATCAAGCAGCATGTACTCAAGTTGGCGGTGCGTTTAATTCAATACCCTGTGATTATGTTACTAATTGTCAAACAGTATGTTGTTGTAATGGTGATAGTTATCTTTATGGGGTAAATAGCGGTTATTGTACAGATATTTTAGGTGGAACTTCTAATGGATTATCTTCAGAAATATCTGAATTAGAATGTTCTAATATTTGTGGAGGTACAATAAACTCATGTAATTCTACTGAATGTGGTGTTAACACTCAGTCATGTATTGGTCAATCGGTAATTGATATAGCTAGTTATCCTGATGGTGACTTTTATTATTGTTGGGCTGATGATGTGGCTTATGATACAGCTTCAGAATGTGGTATATCATGCACTCAATCACCAACAGCTGATTGCACATCAGACTCACCAATAACATCAGAATGCTTATGTAATGGACAAGTTTATACATCTGGCTATTGTTGCTTTGATGGTAGTTATGCTAATACAGCAGCTGATTGTAATGTTGGAAATGTTGAATATGTATATAAAGAAAATTCAGATACTTATTCAATAGAGCCTAGCTATCTTTATTTGGATTATGTGAAAGTAGATGGTGCATTATCTGCTATCTGGCAAGTTAAACATGGTGGAAGAGCAACATATAATGTATCAATTCCAGACAGTTGTTTTATTTACTATTCTGATAAGATATCTTTAAGATTTTATACTTTAATGAATAATGTTGTGGGAGATGGTCTTTTTAAGGGATCATATGGTGAGTGTTTTAATGGAAGTTGGACTAAGATTACTAATAATGGCGAATATGTTCAATGGCAAAACATGCCTGGGGTAAATGAGACCTCTTTAATAGATGGTGATTGGTCAACTGCAGCTTTCTATGGCCGAACTACAGCAATTGATGAAGAAGGATTAATTTGGAGAAAATGTAATTATGGTCTTTGTAGAGAAGCATCAATTTATGAAGAAGGTATTTGGTTTAAAATATAATTAGTTTTAAAAAATGCTACCATTAACAAACATAACAACCTCAAGCTTTTCAATAGCTGAAGCACAAGCTATTACAGCACCACTAATCATGTTTGTTTTAGGAATTAGTTTGTATGCATTATTTATCTTTAAGTTTTACATATTCCTTGCAAGAAAAGATATATTCAAATTAAATTTACAGAAGTATTCAAATAATTTCTTTGGTTTTGTTGAGAAATTTTTTAGTGTATTATTTTATATTATTGAATACTTAATCATCTTTCCATTATTTGCATTTTTTTGGTTTGCAGTTATAGCTACTATTTTGATAGTAATGGCAGACAAATTAGATATACATACTTTACTTATGATATCTATGGCACTTGTTGCGTCTATAAGAGTTACAGCTTACTATAATGAGGACCTATCAAGAGACTTAGCTAAAATGTTTCCATTTGCATTACTTGCAGTATTCTTACTTGATATTGCTAATTTTTCTTATGACCAAACATTAAATGCTTTAGCTACTATTCCCAGTATGTCAAAACATATACTATATTATTTTGGTTTTACTGTTATCTTGGAATTAGTATTGAGAATAATTAATTCTGTATTTGGACTAATCAATCCAAAGAATGAAGATTAAACAACAAAGTTTATATATTTCTATATATCACTAATTTCTATGGAAATCACAGAATATAAATTTTGTAAATGCTGTAATAAACAAGTTAAGTCCACTCATCAACACCATACTGAGTGTTATGGAGATGGTGGCGAAGATCTTCAGATGGTTTGTAATGAATGCGGTAAGATCATAACTGAATAAAATGGAAACAGCATTATTTACATGGTGGACAGTGAATCACTTTTTTTCTGGTGTATTTTTTGGAGTATTATTTAATTTTAGAAAATTAAAGAATGTTAGAGTTATTCATGCAACTATTATAACATTTATTTTACTTATTTTATGGGAAGTGTTTGAAAGGTATGCTTTAGCAGGCATTGCTTTTGGAAATGAACTTATACGAAATAGGATTTCTGATGTTGTTATTGGTCAAATTGGATTCTTTATTGTGTATTTTTTATTGAGAAAATACAAGATGTCTATTTTGGAGTAAAATTTAACAACAAAAATAGCTTCGGACGGTCTTCGAACTATTCGACACCCCGGAGGGAGCAACCCCCGTCTCATCTTCGCTATTGTTGTTAAATTTCAATAGAAAGGTTTTTAAATGAACCATAACTTCTAAAGCATAAAATGGAAGGAACAATTATTAATTTCAGAAGAGGAAGACATACTCAAGTTACTAATCAGATGATTATAGAAGTAAAAGGAGTAGATAAGAAGGAAAAGGCAGCTGAATTAGTAGGAAAAGCTGTTTCTTGGAAAAGTCCTGCAGGTAAAGAGTTAAAGGGCGAAGTAAGATCTGCCCATGGTAATAAAGGAGCTTTACGAGTTTTATTTGAAACTGGCATGCCTGGACAAGCAATAGGGCAGAAAGTTAATATT
Source organism: uncultured Methanosarcinales archaeon (assembly GCA_964447875.1). Classification (GTDB taxonomy): domain Archaea; phylum Nanobdellota; class Nanobdellia; order Woesearchaeales; family DATDXC01; genus CAYUUQ01. Next base: position 11,865 of record CAYUUQ010000004.1, read on the forward strand.
CTTTAAGAATTTCTTTTTTAATATGCATTATCATGATGTTTTACATAATGTATTGTTATTAAATCTTTTTTAATATCAAATACAATTACAAAAGGATCAAGGTGGGCTGCTCTATTGCCTTTTAATATATTCCTTAGAGGTTTATAATGTTCTGGATTTTTTATTAATTCTTTTATCTTTTTAGCTAACCTTTCAAAAAGAACTTTGTCTTTTTTCTTTAGTTTTTTCAATTGTTTTTCAAAGAATGGAGTAAATTTTACTCTATATCCCATTATAAAGCCTCAAAGTATTTATCTATTTCTTTCTCAGATTTCAAGATTTTTCCTTTTTTAGCTTTAGCTTCTTTCATACTTTGCTGAACTCCAGAAATCAATTCTTTGTCATCATATATCATCCTTTCATCAAAATCTTTGACTATCGGTTCAATCTCTTTGAATTCAGTTCTGATTCCACTCCTAACCAAATCACTAAAATTTGAAAATAGTCCTTTATTGATTAAGCTCATACTCTGTTTATACATTGTTTTTGGTAAGGATATTGTTATTTTTTTAAATTCCATTTATACCACCTGAATACTACTTAAGGTAGTATTAGTATATAAATATTTCTGTTTTTTTCTGGTAAGAAAGCATATTTATCTCTTAACATAGGAAATAATGGCTGATTAAAATAAAGAAATATAATAAAAAAATAAAATTATTTAGCTTTAGCTTCTTCTTTTTTAGCTTGTTCTCTTTCAGGAAGAGGTCTTCTGACTTCTATAGGTATTAATCCTTCGTTAAATTCCATCTTTGCGATCTCAATTGGATTATACTTGATCTTTTTTAGATCTTTTTCCTTAAGATCAACTAATGGTTTTGCACCCATACCTATTTGTAAAGCACGTGACCCAATCATCCTTGCTTTTTCAAACCTTGAATACTTTTCCATCTTACAAAGCACCTCGAAGTTCTTTTGACTTATCTGAAGCAATATCGATCATCTTTAAAATCTCTTCTGCAGTTAATGGTGCATCTCCTCCCTTTTGCATTGCACATAAAGTTCCATCTTTTAATGTTGCTACTGTAAGTCTTGCATCAATTAACTTTTCTTCTTCTGTTAGTGGATCTACAATAAATGAATCTCCGATTTTACTTACAGTAACCTCTATAGGTTCAAGCTTTAATTTAAGCTTTTCTTTTCTTTCTGCTTTATAGTCGATAGATTCACCGTCAAATGCTGGGAACTTAGCTGTTCTTAGAGCTGCTAGTGCTGCAAGTGATGCTGCGTCAAATAGATTACCTGCATCATTTAATGGAACTATGTCAATTGCTGCCATCCAAACTTTTTCTCCTGGTTTTATGCATAATGTTTTGAAGTCTATAGCACCAGATTCTCTTATTCCTCTATCAACAACTCTTGCAAGTTCAACAGCTTGTATACTTGGTGGACCTGGTTCAAATTCTGGATTTGATAATGGTACAAGTTCAGCACCACAGACAATTGTTCCTTCATCAGGTCTGTCTGGGTAAGGAGTACCAAGTTCGAATTTTATTCCAGCCATAACTATTGTTTCTCCAATTGTTACTTTAGCTGAACCATGTGCTGTCATGTATACATCAGTTTCTACATTTATTGGTTTTCTATATTCCATACATTTTCTTCCATCTAGTCTCATATCTTCTTTTAGAAGTTTTAAAACATGATCTTTCATATCTGCGTTCATTTTATTTCACCTTTGCATACTTTGCTTTTAGTGCTTTTTTCTGTACTTCGTAGATTTCTAAGCATGCTTTTTTTGCTTTTTCTAAAGCTTCTTTAATCATATCTTTCTTTACTAATCCATCCATTTGAAGTAAACTGATCTCTCCTGAGTTAGGAAGCATAGCAACTGGTATGTCAGCAACAGGTCCTTCATCATAAGCTTCTTCAGCATAGTCAAGATCAACTAAAATCTTATCGTCAACTCTTCCTACAGAAACTGCAGAAACCAGGTCTTTCATATCAAACCCTGCATCAGCTAAAGCCATTGAAGCTGCACAAATACCTGCACAACGTGAACCTGCTTCTGTTTGCGGAAGTTCGATAAATACATCTACAACTGCATTTGGAAAGTCATCCAAGTTTAAAACTGGAAGAATTGCTTTTTGAGTTACCATAGATATCTCTTTTGATCTTCTACTGCCACCAGGTCTTACTCTATCTGAACCTGATGAGAATGGTAACATGTTGTAGTGGCATCTTAAAACTCCTTTTTTAGGATTTTGCAAGAATTTAGGGTATAGGTCTTTAGGTCCATATACAGCAGCATATGCCCAGGTATTACCTACTTTAAATAATGCTGATCCGTCTGCTTTTTTGATAACACCAACTTCTGCTGACATTGGTCTTGATTCGTCAAAGCCTCTATTATCTTTTCTTTTCTTATACGCCATGATTATCACCTTGTTTAGCTTCTATTTTTGTTCCTGTTTCTTTTTCAAGGAATACTTTAATCCTGTCTGTTAAACCACTTAAGTGTGATTCTTCAGCAATCTTTTCGATTGTTTTAACGACAAGAATTTCTGCTTTTGGTTCTCCTTGTACCCAAACTAAGCCGTTTTGACCAACAGTTATTTGGCAGCCTGTAGCTTGTTTGATCATAGAGACCATGCTTCCTTGTTTTCCAATGATTCTTGGAACTTTGTTGGTATTAACTTTAACTATTCTTCCACCTTTAAGTTTCCTTAAACCAGGACCTTTCATACTAACATCGATTAATTTTTGACTTGTTACATTTGTAATCTTACAAACAATGTAATCTCCAATGTCATAGTATTGTGTTAGATCTGCTCCTCTTTGTATAAAGTCAGAGCTGCCATCTTTCATAGATAACATAGCAGAATAAGCACAATTTGTGTTTAATCTCCATCCTGAAAAGTTTACATCTGCTATTGTGCAGATTATTGTGTCGTTCTTTTTTGGGCTGTATCTTCCAGCCAAGCTGATAAGTTTTATAGCTTTTCCGTCAACACTAGCTAATCCTAATCTTCCAGCCAATATATTTTCTCCATCTCTGTAAGCTCCTTGACCTGGCAGATAATCCATTCCTTCTGCTAATTTTTCACCAGGAACTACGATGTCCTTATTTTTTACTAATATTTCACTCATTTTTCTCACCTTATATTTAATGTATTAATCTTTATTTTTTCTTTTTCTTTACTGAACCATTTGCAACTCTTACAAGTTCTTCGTTTGAGAACTTTTTGAATTTCTTTTCTTCAGTTTTAATGTAAGCAGCTTCAATTCTTTCTAATCCAAAGTTATCTCCAAGAACTTTTTGCAATGCTTTTAGAGAGAGTTTTAAACCATCTTCTAATTTTAGTTCTGGTTTATATTCTTTGTTTAGGATTTCTTCTACTTCTACTTCGCCTTCTCCTATAACTGATGCTTTGTATTCGAAATAGATCCCTGTTGGGTCTGTTTCATATAGTCTTGGAGTATGATCGTCAACTCCACCAACTAGAACAGATACACCAAAAGGTCTTAATCCACCTGATTGTGTGCAAATCTGTTTTAGATTAGCTATATCTTTGACTATTGTTATAGTATCTATTTGTGTATCATATGTAACTCTGTGTTGTTGAGCTTTTACTTGAGCTCTTTCTATTAAGACACGTGCATCAGAGATTATACCTGAAGCAGTAGCACCCATATGATCATCTATTTGCCAGATCTTTTCAACTGATTCTGGAACTATCAATTTATCAACTATTCTTTTATCTGTTACAAATAAAACACCATCTGAACATACCATTCCAATAGCTGTTGAACCTTGTCTTACTGTTTTTTTTGCGTATTCTACTTGCAAAAGTCTTCCATCTGGGCTAAACATTGTTATTGCCCTGTCGTATCCCATCAATTGATGAGGCATTGGTTGTACCATTTTTAAAAACCTCCGTTTTTTAAACCGACAAAAATCTAAAAGATTTTTGTAGTTTTATCACTTTTTGTTTTAGTTGTTTTTTTAACTTGCTAAATATTTATTAATGGCTTTTTTTAATATACCACTAACACCTATACTTCTTATTATTACTTCTTTATTATCTATTTTTTTTACTAATGTTAGAGCAGATCTAATATTATCTATCTCTTTATTATTCACTCTTATTAATCCTCTTTGTTTAGTTTGATCATATTTATTTTTTAGGAATAGCATACCTGCTTTTGCATTTCCAATTTCTCCAAATAATTGTAATGATGCAGATGATATAGCTTCTTCTATCTTGTTAAAGTCTGTTATTTTATCTTTGGAAATAATTTCAAAAGCCAAATAACGCTTTCTTTCTCTTAAACTTGGTAAAATAGGCTGTATTTTTGTTTTTGCCATCATATAATATGTGAGAAAACATCTTTTTTTCACGTCTCTCTTCTCTCTCACAATGCCCTGAAATTGTATATCATATATAAAAGTTTGGGTTTTATGTGTCTATATAATATATAGGTAGATTAGAGATATATAGGCAGATTAGAGAAGTTTTGGAAATCTTATTTCTAAACTGTTTTATATTTTTTGAACAAGATTCAAAAAGTTTTGAAGATATAATTTTTAAATCTTTACATTCTTCAATTTGTTTAGAATCGTAAAGTTTATAAAGAATAAAATCAGAAATTGATAATATTAGTTATTTAGGGGTTAAAAGGGGTTGAATGTTGAATAAAAGCAGAGTGCTTAGTGTAGTAATTCTTTTAATTATTTCTCTTAGTCTAATTTTGAGTGTTACTGGCGGTTATATTGCAAACAATATTCAGGTAATTGGATATTGCGATGGTGATTATTGTCCAACTAGTGTTTTTGAAGAAACTTGTGCTAATGGAAATAGTTGTTCTAAGAATAGTTATATTGCATCAAATTATTGTCAGTATGAGGGAAATTATTATGTCAGAGCAACTTCTAATTGTAAGGTACACGGAACCACCCAAGCGCCTGTAAAATCAGCTTTTAATATAAATTGGGATTTGGATCCAAATGATTGTAGTTGTTATGTTGGAGCAGGAAGATGGGCAATTGGTTCAGGTGAAGTTGCTTTAACAAGTTGTTGTGGGGATGATTCTGGTGAGTATTATATCTCTACTACTCTAAGTGGAATTACCTATAGGGCTTGTTGTAATTCAGCTAATGACTGTGTTGATGCGACTGGAACATGTAGGAGTGGAGTTGAAATATGTGATGGAATAGATAATGATTGTGATGGACAGATAGATGAAGATTTTTTTATAGGAAATTCTTGTGGGACAGGAAGTTGTTCTGGACAATATGTTTGTGATGGTTTACTTAATTATAAATGTAGTATGACAGATCAAGATTGCGGAACATGTTGTAAATGTTCAGGTAGTAAAACTAATCCAGTACAATCATATGATGGTACACAAAATACAGATTGTGCAGCATATAGTTGTGATAATCTTGATACTGAATGTATTGATTATTCAAGTGTTCAATATTGTAAGGGTATAAATGAATGTGCAAATTCAGATTCAGATTGCAATTTGTTGACTTATTTACCTGATTCAGTTATTTGTAATGATAATTATCTTTGTTCTGATACCGGCGGTGGAAATAACAAGTATGGTGTAGCAGATTTTAGATTACCTAGTAGGGGGTATTGTGATGGTGCAGGATCATGTGATTATGCAACAACTGCACCAAATGAATGTGATTTAGCAGAGGGAACAAACCAAGAAGGAAGTGGATTAGGTATTTGTGTAGATGGAAGGTCAACTTGTATGGATACATGTACTGATAATCTTGATAATGATAATGATGGCTGCTTTGATTCAGTTGATTCTGATTGTGGTGGAAGTGAAGCAGGAAAATGTGCTGATTTAGTCGATAATGATTGTGATGGTAAGGTAGATAATATTGACGAAGATTGTTATGACTGTGTTCCTGGTTCTGTTAAGGGATGCGGTACTGGAAGTTGTGTTGGAACACAGACATGTGTAAATGGTTTTTGGGCTGATTGTACAACTAAAGCAGATGATTGTGGAGTATGTTGTAAATGTGAGAATAATAATAACCCTGGTCCTACATATGATGAAAATCAAGATATGGATTGTCAATTGTATGAATGTGATTCATTAGATACTGCTTGTACTGATTATCATGATGTTCAATATTGTAAGGGATTATATGAATGTGCTGATGATACAACAGATTGTTATTCTAAGACCTATCTTGATAATAGTTTTACCTGTAGTTATTCTTATTTTTGTTCAGATTCTAATGGTGGCAATGATGCTTATAATCAGCCCAATTATATGTTACCTAGCCGAGGAAGATGTGATGGTTCAGGAAATTGTGATTATGTAGATGATTCTCAATCTTTGGATTTTTGTGATGTTACAGAAGGAGGAGCAAGAGAAGGAACAGGTTTAGATATTTGTGTAGATGGAAGATCAACATGTATAGACACATGTACTGACTTATTAGATAATGATAATGATGGTTGTTCTGATTGGAGAGATTCAGATTGTGGTGGAACTGAAGTTGGAAGATGCAATGATGGAATCGATAATGATTGCGATACTTATATAGATGCAGCTGACCCTGATTGCGGTGGTTGTGTAGCAGGAGATGAGAGAGTTTGTGGATCTGGAGTTTGTGCAGGCACTCAAACTTGTAATAATGGTGTTTGGTCAGATTGTACAACCAAAGCAAATGATTGCGGAACTTGTTGTATATGTGAAGATGATAATGATCCTCAACCAACTTATGATTCTAGTCAAGATAATGATTGTAGTGTATTAGACTGTGATGTTCTTGATAGTACATGTGCTGATTATGATGATGTTCAGAAATGTATTGGCGTTGGACAGTGTGCTAATTCATATAGTGACTGTACTGATGTTAGTTATGGCAGTACTAATGTTATATGTAATGCAAATTATGCATGTTCAGATATGCTTGGAGGAGATAATGCTTTTGATAGTGCTGATTTTAGATTACCTAGTAGGGGCTATTGTGATGGGCAAGGTAATTGTGATTATGCAAGTACCACAGCTAGTTCATGTATTGCGCCAGAAGGAACACAACAGGAGCTAACTGGAATGACTATTTGTGTTGATGGACAAGCTACTTGTGTTGATTCATGTTCAGATGGAGCAGATAATGATGGTAATGGTTGTACAGATGGAATAGATTATCTTTGCGGCGGAACTGAAGTTGGTGGTTGCGCTGATGGAATTGATAATGATTGTGATGGGTTTACTGATAATTTTGATATAGATTGTATACAATGTACAAATGGAGATACTAAACCTTGTGGAACTGGAGCATGTGCTGGAGTGCAGAGATGTGTTAATAATATATGGACAGATTGTAGTATGAAGAATCAAGATTGTGGAACATGTTGCATATGTGAAAATAATAATGATCCTAGTCAATTATATGATCCTAATCAAGATAATGATTGTCCAGCTGTTGATTGTGATGTATTAGATACTGGTTGTATTGATTATAATGATGTTAAAGAATGTACTGGAATAAATCAATGTGCAACTTTAACAAGTTATTGTGTTGATAGTACTTTTATGGGAACTAATGTTATATGTGACAATAATTATTTCTGTTCTGGTGCTGGAGGGGGTAATGGTGCGTTTGATAGTGCAGATTATAGTTTACCTAGTAGAGGTTATTGTGATGGAGCAGGAACATGTGATTATGCTATAACTGGCATAGATAGTTGCGATGTATCAGAAGGTGGAACTCAGGAAGGAACAAGCATAAGTGTTTGTGTTGATGGATCTGCAACATGTGTTGATACATGTACTGATACATCAGATAATGATAATGATGGTTGTATTGATGCGGTTGACTCTGATTGTGGTGGAAGTGAAGCTGGTAGTTGTGATGATGGATCAGATAATGATTGTGATGGTAAGATAGATAGTGCTGATGAAGATTGTTGGAACTGTACTTTAGGTGAGACTAAGTCTTGTGGTTCAGGGAATTGTACAGGAACTCAAACTTGCAATAATGGGTATTGGGATGATTGCACTATGAAGGATCAAGATTGTGGTGTATGTTGTAAGTGTGAGAATGATAATGATCCTGTTGAACTAGAGGATTTAAGTCAAGATTATGATTGTTCAGTTGTTGATTGTAGTTTGTTAGGAGATGCATGTCAGGTTTATGATGATGTTCAATATTGTAAGGGATTATATGAATGTGCTGATGATATAACTGACTGTAATGATATAGATTATCCAGGAAGTTCAAAAAAATGTGATTCACACTATTTTTGTTCTGATTCAAATGGTGGGGATGATTCATACGATGTAGCTGACTTTAAATTACCTAGCCAAGGTTATTGTGATGGACAAGGAAATTGTGATTATGCTATAACTGGAGCAAGCAGCTGTGATTTAGCTGAGAATACTACTCAAGAAGGTACTAATTT
>CAYUUQ010000005.1:0-4518 GCA_964447875.1 uncultured Methanosarcinales archaeon
TTTATTACAACACACGAAGGGGTTCTGGGTAAGTGTATTTTTCCTATGTATTCTTTTTCTGGGCTTTGTCCTGCAAATAAGAACATTTTTTCACGAATATCACTATGTTGTACTATATTATCCATTATGGGGTGTGTTTTAGTCAGAGGAGAAGGTGAACCATAAATAAGTGTATCTGCAGTATAGCCATCTTTACCTGTAGTAAAACAAACTTCAGTAAAATCTCCTCCAACAAAAAATTCTTTTCTGTCTATAGACCCATATTTTGGCCCCATTATCTTGACTTTATCTTCCATGTCTGTTATGAAATTTATGTAACTAACTTGGTCACCTTTATTTAAGAAGTAATTTACTGCTCTAAAACCAAAAATAAATATCAGTCCTATGATTACAATAGTCAATATATATACAAATACTTGTTGTGTTTGGGCTTTATTAGAAATCATTCTTATTTAGATATTTTCTTTAGCTTACTTTTTATCTTCTTTATTTGTTCTTCTACTCTGTCTATATTTTCGCCTGTGCTTTTCTCTTTTTGTGCTATTTTCTTAAGCCTTGAGAAAACATCTTCTTTTCTCTTTTTGTGTTTAGTAGTTTTTCTTTTTTTAGTTATAGTGATTTTCTCTTCGACTTCATGTTGGGATTTACTTGGTGTTTCTTTTTTAGTCTGTTTCTTTTCTATTTTGACTTCTTCTTTAGGTTTTTGCTCTTTAACTTCCGGTTTTGATCCGCCAAAAGCACTTAATAAACCCGATCTTTTTGAAGATTTTTTTAGTGAGATTGGTTTTTTTGTTTTTGATATTGGTGGTTTTTTAGATGTGACTATTGGTTTTGGACTAGGCATCTTTGGTTTAGGTTGTTGATTTGGAAGTGTTGGTGTTTGTTTATTAGGTGGTGGGATTAATCCAGAGGCTTGTGTTTTTGGTTTGTTATCAGTTGAAGAGAAAAGGTCTTCATCTTCTTTTTTCTTTGCAAGCAAGAAGTATGCTGCTGCCCCTCCACCTAGTAATAATAGTAATATCAGGAAGATTAACCATAGAGGAAATCCGTCGCTACTAGATTCTGAACCTGGTTTTGATCCTGGGTCTAATGGGTCTGATCCTTCATAAAGCTCTTCTCTATCATTTACTCCATCACCGTCTGTATCTGCCTTGGTAGGATTAGTATTGCTTTGATATTCTTCTTTATTACTTAATCCATCACCATCAAAGTCTTGATTAGCATCTACACATGTATCACAATCAAAATATTGACGTTCATAACTATCTGGTATGCCATCATTATCTGAGTCAGAGTCGCAAGCATCTCCTTTTCCATCATTATCTGAGTCAGCCTGATCAGGGTTTGGATTATTTTTGCAATTATCTTGTGTATCATCTATTCCGTCATTATCAGTATCAACACTTCTTATTGTACATAAATTATTAGTACATTCTGCTGTTAATACACAATCATTATTTGTTACACAGTCTTTACCTATACTACAACGAGGACATTTTCCCCCACAATCAATATCTGTTTCATCTGGGTCAAGCCTATAATTATTGCAAGTATCTTCTTGTTCTTCACATGTTCCAGAAACGCAGTTTCTTGATATACAATCTGCATCTTTGTTACAATCATCACCATCGGGGCAATCGTTGCATGAGCCACCACAATCTATGTCTGACTCACCTCCATTCTTTGAACCATCATTACATGATGCACCTTCGCATTGACTAGAAGAGTTACAGTTATTTTCCTGGCAATCTGAGTTTGCAATGCATGATTTACCTTTAGTACATGGGTCGCATGATGAGCCACCACAATCAACATCTGTTTCATCTTGATCTTTTAATTCATTTGAACAGGATGCTGGTGTTTTTGTTAAGTCAAATGTGAATTCTTCACTTTCAGCTACACTGCTCTCAAGACCTAGTGTGTTAAATGCTGATACTTTGATATAATAACTAGTATTTTCTTCATCATTATCGAATTCAAATTCATCATCTACAGCATAGTAGATTTTAGAATAATCTATATCCATTGATTCGTTTATACATTCTTCTGCTATATCTTCTTGATCATCTTCATCTGTTTCTGTGAAGAAATTATCAGAAGTAAGGCAATCTTCTATGTCTTCTGCTTGCTTGTCTATTACACCTTCTTCTTCATAGCATTCTTCTCTTTTATCAGTATCATTTATTCCATCATCATCTTGTATACAATCTAAGATATCGTCTAAGTCTATCGTTACTGATTGTATGTTAGTTATAGTTCTTGATTTTATAAGCTCATCATCTTCATCATAAAGATTTAATTCGAATTTTGATATTGGGGAATTATTGTCATATGCTGCAATATAATAGGATAATTCTTCTTTATAGATAAATTCGTCATCAACTAAATCTCTAAGGCTTATTTCTATCATCTTTGGTTCTGAAACTGTAAAAGAGTCTTGTTCATCTGTTCCCCATACACCATTTACACCTAATGCTCTTATTGTTAGAGTATAGCTTCCTGTACCTATTTGTTCAGTTGGTACAAGATCAAATGATTTTTTGTCAGAACTTATACTACCTTCTACATAGTCTACACCTATTCCTGATGTTGTTCTATTTCTTAAAGATGCTACAAATGTTGGACCTGATGGAGTAATGTTAACACCAAGATCAAAACTAACTGTTATTTTAGAGTCTAGATTTACTGTTGCACCAGAAGCTATAGCTACTGTAAGTAAAAGTACAATTATTGGTATTACTAGTTTATTCATCTTATATTGAAGTATGTGCTTCTGTTGTTGGTGTTACATTAACTAATCCTGGACCAGATGTCCAAATAGTAAATGATATTGTTTTTGTTTTTGGGCCTAATCCTGTTCCTGAACATGTTACATCTATACTATAGGATGTTTCATCAGGCAAGTTAGCTAGATATCCTGCATCTGTTGATAATGTTGCCTTGTGCTCATAATATTCTCCTTTGTTTGTTGATACAAAGTTAGATATTTGAGTATTTGTTGAACTAAATAGATAGATATCTTGTGAATTTATATTACATGTTGCATCTTGATTTGTTCTGAAGATTATCTCAGGAGTTAGATCAGTTATGTAGTCAGCTAGGTTTACATTATATATGGATACTGTTGGTTGATCTGTATATTCTAATATGATTGACCATATTGGTGCTGTATTTCCTGCTCTATCCTGGCAAGCTATATGATAGGTATTGTCTCCATTTGATAATTGAAGAAGTGGTGTTCTATGGGTTGTGAGATATGCTCCAGCAGATATATCGTTTTCCATATTATCAAAGTTTGTTTTTCCTTGTGTACTGTATTTACATCTGGCTGTTTCATTTACTGATATGTCTAAATAAGTTTCCTGGAATGAATAAATGTTGTATCTTTTTGATGCCAGAGAAGAATCAACTAGATCTTTTAAGTTTGTATCGGGAACTATATCTATTATTGTTGGATATATCATATCAACATTCAAATCAACATTTAATGTTTCTGAATTTTCAAAATCATCTCTGCATACAATAGCTAATGTTGTTGTTCTTCCTTGTTCGTATGTAAGGTCATTATCAAGATTGTATGAAAGTTGTATTGTATGAGTTAGTTTATCTGTTGAATATATCAAATTTTCTTCTTTTCTATATTGAGGACCTGCTATAGGATCATAAGATACACTACACCTTGCTTGTTCATCTGTTGTTAATGTTATTGTTGGTCTTGCATTTGTTGTTGCGTTGTTAGCTGGTGAAAAGGATGTTATTGTTGGTGCTTTTTTATCAAGTATAATTGTAAATGAATCTGTTCCTTGTAATCCATTACTGCCTGTTCCTAAAATAGTGATGTTATTTTGTGTTTCTTCGTTAGCTTGATATGAAACATCAAATATAAAACTGAAATGTGTGGAGTTTATAACTTCATTAGATACGCTCTTTTCTGATCCATTGACAAGAACCTTTATATCTGCAGCACTTTGATATGTTCCTAGTACCCTAAGGTTGTTTTCTGATGTAATGAAGGATGTTGGATTAGTATATGTGTTACTAGTTGTGATTACCTCATCGATATTTATTGAAGGAATTGTATTATCTAATGTTACTGTTTTTTGAGTTGAATTGATATTTCCTGCTCTATCTGTTATTGTTGCTAATATGGTTTTTTCTCCTGAAACAGCATCATTTCCTAAGTCTACTTGTACAGTAATTGTGTTTGAACTACTACAGTCTGATTCACCAACCCTTAAACCACCAGAAGTTATGATTATATCATAATCTCCTACTGGACCTTGATTAAATCCGTAATTATCTGAACAATTGATCATTATATTGAATGTATTTGAAGAAGTTACACTAGGTACAGACATCTCTATTAATGGAGAAGTAAGATCAACAGTGAAATCACTATAATATGTTCCAATATTTCCTGGCTGGCCTAATTGTTCTGTCTTAGCTTTAACTTCCATATAATGCTCTCCTTCTGTTAAAGGTGTTGTTACAACATAAGTGAAGTTCTCTCCGTTATAG
>CAYUUQ010000005.1:4528-20000 GCA_964447875.1 uncultured Methanosarcinales archaeon
GTCTATTCTAAACTCAATTATTGTTAATGGTGTTTCACTAAAAGTGATATCTATTGTTGGAGTTGCATCATTTATGAATTCTCCATCATCTGGAATAACTGCTGGACTAGCAGGTACATTATCATCTGTTGTAAAATTCCAAACCATCTGTTCTTCGTTGCCTGCCCTATCTTGTATTATAACTTTAACTTCATGCTCTCCCCAAGCTAATGCTGTTTGGAATGTTAAGTAATTTTCATGCACATTATTTCCTAAGTTAGTTGAATAATTTGTTCCATCTATGTATATCTGTGCAGCTGAGGTATCAACTCCTGATTCTGAATCACCGTAGGTTATTTTTATCAATGGTTCTTCATCTCCTATCCTTGAACCATCTCTTGGTCTTTCTAATACAAAAGTTGGCTTTTCAGTGTCGATGAAGATTCCATCTGTTGTTATATAAGGTCCTTGGTTTCCTACAATATCTGTGCAGTTTACTCTTGCGAAATATTGTTTGTTGTTATCTGCTCCAGATTGATGTGTCCAAAATTCCCAAAGTCTTGTAAATGATAAATCAAATACCACATTAGAGAAAGTTATATCTTCTGCGATTTGAATATTACAGGTAGCAACATCTGTTTCCCTATCATAGTTATTAAAACTAAAAGTGAAATAATTGGTTGTTGCATATTCTCCTTTATCTGTAAGATTAAATACGATTGGAGCTTCTGAATCAACTGTAACTAAAGCTGAATTTGTATAGCTTGTTCCTACATTACCTGCAAGATCTCTACAGATGACTGAAGCAAAGTATGTTTTGTTATTTTCTGCACTAACAAAACTGTAGTTGTTTAAGTTTATTAAACTGCCATGTAATCCTGATGAATCTACTATATCAACAGTATCGTTTATTGCAACTGCGCAATTAGCTATTCCAGATACTGCATCTGGTTCTGCACCAATTGGATCAACTGCATTATATTTGAAATTGATTATATTATCTGAAACATATTTTTTTCCGAGGATAGATACTACATTCTCTGGTGTTACTGAATTAACAACAGGTGGAGTAAGATCAACTACAAGTATTCTTGAATAGGAATATATGTTTCCGTTAACATCACTTATATTAAATGTTAATTCTGTTTCATTTTCACCAAATATTGTATTAGCTTCAAAAGTTCTGTTTGTTGAATTATCTTTAGAGAATAAAATATCCACAGGATTTACTATTTGTACTTGTTCATCGAATTCAACTTGTATGCAAACATTTGTGTAGTTGATATATTCATTTTGTTCTAATGGTGTTTGGTCACAGAATCTCCAAGTTGGTTCTTCTGGAGCAATACTATCTATATTAAAGTCCCATTGATAATTTCCTTGATTACCTGAACTATCTTCTGCATAAATATTTACTGTATGTTGACCTTGTGTTAGATCAAAATTTGGTGTAAAACTATATTTTCCTCCCAATACAGATGGAATCTCAAAGTTTCCATTTTCTGGTTGCATCTCTACACCATCTAATGTTAAAGTAATTGAACTATTATCAATTCCTACAGGAAAGTCTGTTAGATTTACTTGTATTGTTGTTCTGTTATCATTAATTGTTGTATCAGGTGAAGGAAGTGGTGCTACAAAGTTTGGTGGTGTAACATCATAGTATAATAGAATGTTTTCACTTCTAAAGTTTCCTGCTGTGTTTTCTGCTTTTACTCCTATTAAATTAGATAAATAAGGCAAATCTACGTTTAATGTGAAGTGATTATTAATAGCCTGAACATTAACATCTAAAGTAGCTAAAGGCGTTGGATCATTAGATCTTTTTAATGTTATTTGATATGTTCCTGGATTTGAAAAGTCTATCTCTGTTTGACTGTTTCCAGTTATTGTTCTTGAATTTGATCCCCACTCTACTACATATTCGCTTGCTCCATCATTGATTATATTTAATTTAGACCACACACTCATAGATAAAGATGAAGGATTAAAGGATTGACCAGATATATGTACATCAACTGATTCTGGTGGAACTGGGAGAGTATAGGATGCTAATTCTGTTAGGGTATCTTTATTAGTTGCAGTTACTCTAACACCAGGTTCAGAGGTTCCTTTTATCTGAATTGGTTTTGTGTTAAATACTGTATAGTTAGTAGGTTCGGTGATATTAAGTTCTGGCCTTGTATCATCATAGGTTATTTCTACAGGAACTGAGGAAGCCATCTTATTGTATGCAAGATCTCTACAAGTAACGTGATAATTATGTGTTCCATTTACTGTTGCTGTAAGATTGGCTCCGTATTTTTTTGAAGATATTTCTGAGAATTTATTTGACTCGGGCATTGTGTCAAAATCACCAGCATTTGCAGCCCACCTGCAGACTGAATCTTCGTTTGTTGTTGCTTCTATATAGACTACATTATTCAATGAGTTAACATGACTATCATTTTTAGTTACTGAGATAGTTGGAGGTTGATTATCTAATGTTAGTGTTATTGACCATGTTTTTGGAGCACCTAAAGAACTTACTGGTGTTTCTCTTCTTCTTGCGGTTATTGTAAAAGTGTATGTTCCTGAAGATAATGATGAAGTAGTGTAGCTATATTTGTAAGGAGATATTTCTGTTACTATATTTGAGGTTATGTCATTACTATCGAAATATGCTGATTGTATTTCTATTAATTCTGAGTTGTCAAATTCTATAATAACATTATTAGCTGTTAAGCTATTAGAATACCAGTCAGTTACAGAAATATTTTGTGCATTTTCAACTGTTATTTCTGGGTCAGAAGGTATTTTAGTATCAATTGTAAAATGCCAATCTTTTGTTATTTTGTGTTGTAAGTTATCTTCAACTTCAAGATGGATATTATGTATTCCTTCCCCATATTCACCATCATGACAGAATGTTGTTGGGACTATATCAAATGTTAAAATATTATTGACATAGTCTTTGTATGGGTTGTCTTTACTTATCTCAAATGTACAAGCACCTGACATTGTTAGATTTATACTACTGATATTTACACCAGACAATGGATCTTTTATCTCTATTGATATTGGTGTTTTGTTATTATTTGTTGTTGACTCATGTTCTGGGGTTAATAGTGTTGCATTAGGTTCTGTTTGATCTAGATTTAGATTTAATAATTTATTAATATCTTGTACACTTGGATGTGTTGCTTGAAGTCCAACAAGATTTGTTCCTTCTTCTAAATATACACTTATGTTAAACCAACCAGAAGGTTTTTCTGCAGTAAATATTGTTAAGGTATGAGTTCCTGCTACTACATCTGATTTTAATGATGGAGTAAACTCAATCTTTGCATTACTTAGAATTCCTCCAGGAGATTTACTGGTAACCCTATATCTTTTGTAATAATCTAGATTTTGATTTGAAAATGTGATATAATTTCCAACTTCTATCTTAGACAAGTCTGAGCCAGCTATGTAAACTGCATTTGTTCCTTGAACATATGTTTGAGAAGATATATAATTCATTCTTTCTATATTAAGAATATCTCTTTGTTCTGAAGGGGTTGGGTCAACAGGGAATAAATCTGAAAATATTGATTCTGCATTATCATTTAATATTTCAACACCTAAAGTAGAACCAGTGTTATCTGTATAACCGATGATATTTGCTGGAGAGTGTGCTGCATCTGGAAGTATTCCAGACTGTTCATCCCATATAACTAAATTTTGAGTTGATGAGTCTGAAACTTCAAATGAAATATTTGTTTCCGACCTAGATGCAAGACTATCTACTGCAATAATACTTGCTATATAAGAACCTGCAGGAAGAAGTCCTAGACTTGCATTATATTTGTTATTATCATCTGGACCATACATGGAATAAGTGCCATTAAACAATCCATCTTTGTAGATATCTATATGTTTTCCAGCTACTATTGTTTCAGGTATTCCATCTGCATCATCATTTATGTTTGCTTCTATAAGTGTATCAGTTCCTACTTGTACTTGTGTTGTTGAGGTTGTTTGTTGATTATTTAGTCTTATATTTGATATTGTTGGTGCATCTATATCTACATAGAAATAATATGGTGCACTTGAGTAAATATTAGGATTTGGATTAAAGGAATTATCAACTGTACTGAATAAAGTATGATATTTTCCTGAAGTTAGGCTTCCTGCTACTAGTTCAAATCTCCAAACATTGGCATATGTACAGCATGTTGGTCTATTAAGGTCTGTACAAGCAACACAACTTGGTCCCATATAAGTTCCGGTTGGAGAATTTATCGTTAGAAAATCTCCTGGCTGAGGATTATCGTTTGGATCATATATTACATATTTATATGAAGAAAATTGATTACTACCCCCGATACCAGAGAAACTTCTTACTACCTGATTATTTTCATTTAATATCTGAAAATCTATAACTTTTCTTAAGTCTTGAGGATTATCAAAATCTACAGTAACATTAGGCATACGATTTATTACTGGGTTGCCATTTATCCAAAAACCAAAAACAAAAGAAGATAAAAAGATAAGTAAGACTAATGAAATCAATACAAATTTTGATTTGTTGTTCTTTTTTATCATATTGAAGTATCAAAGTCTCCGCATTGTGATTCTGTACAATCTCCATAACCTTGGCAAGAAGTACAATCTGCTTGTTCACATTGACCATCAGTACAAAGATTTCCTGGATCACATTGTGTTTGTGTGCAATCTCCATAATTTGCACAAGTACAATCATCGTTTACATTACATGTTCCATCGCTGCATGGATCAGCAACAGTACACTGTTGTTGATTACAATCTCCATAATTAGGACATGTGCAATCATCAGTTGTACTACAAAATCCATCGCTGCATAAGTCTACTGTTACACAAGATGTGCCAACTTGATTGGATGCACAATATGCTTCTGATGAAACATCACAGATATTTCCAGTAGTTTGGTCATTAACTACATCTACTTTGAAACATAGGTCAGTTATGGTGTCAGTTATTTCTGGATAATCTTTTGATGTACAATCAACTTTGAAATGATAATAGTTTGAGTTTCCACCAACTAAACAATATTGACCGTCTTGATCTATACAACTAGATTGATTAATAATGTATGTATGTGTTTTGTAATCTGTTGATAGCATAGCTACTGGACTAAAGTAGTTTGATACTTCTGTTCCATATTGGCTTACTGGTTCTATTGTACAAGTTGTATCAAAATTTGGTGTTACTACACTTACTCTGATATTTTGTTGATTAATTTGGAAATCTTGTGTATTAATTAATCTATTTCCACTTGCATCAAACCGTGATGGTTCTAAAATATCTAGGCCCATATCTGCTGAAGTGTTGTAGAAGACATATAGCATGTTACTGACTGATTGGCCACGATCGTCTCTAGAATATATTGTTAGTCTGTTCAATCCTTCTGCAACAGTTACTGATTGATTGAAATATCCTGTTGGATATTCTGTATCGAATACATAAACTTTTCCTATTGTTGTTACTGGTGTTGTTAATGGTTGGTTTAATCTTATTCTTGCAAACTTAGTAAATTGATAGTTTAAGTTGTTTGTTGCTTCTATTTTATATCTTGGCCTAGGTTTATAGTCTTGGCCATCAAGTTCAAATTCAACATATTTACCAACAAGATCTGTACTGATATGGCCGCTACTATCTCCTATAACATCTATTGTATAATCATCTACTGAGTTGAATCCTGTTGTTGGGTGATTGTAGAATTCATATTCTGCTATTTGTGAAGATATGTCTGAAGATACTTTTAATGATCCCTGGAATACTGTTGATCCTGTAGTGTCTTCAATAAATGTTGTTATGTTTGCACCTGCATTTGTTTCTCCTTTTATTATAAGGTTGTTACGATATACTGTTTGTGCTACTGAAGGTGCTGATGCGCTTGCATCTGGATTATAGATAAGTAAATTCAAAGGTATTAGTGGTATATTGTAGTCGATATACCTAAATACATATGATTCTTGTCCATTTGCATCTTTAACTTCAAACTTAAGTTTGTTTATTCCTTCTTCTAAAGTTATAGTGTCTTCAAAATAACCTGTATCGTATTCTTCTGAGTAGACATTTGAACCGAATGTAGTTGCAGGAATATTAAATGGTCTGTCTAGTATAACAACAGTACAATCTAAACCGCTAGGACAACTATTTCTTGAGTTATCTGCAAATGTGATCTTAAACCTTGGATATTCTCTTCTTAATATACCGTCTGTTATGAATTCAATGTATTTTCCATTTACTTCTGATTCATGATGTCCTTCAATATACCAAGTTGTATTAACTCGTGGATCTTTTAATATAGTATAGCTTCCTACTTGTATTGATGTACCAGAGAATGCTTGTGTTGTTTGTGTTCCTTTATAGAAGAATCCTGTTTCGTCATACAATGATATATCTACATTTAATCCTGGATCTGTTGTTCCGTTTACTGTATAGTTCACAAAGTGAACTACTTCTGCTGAAGCTGCTGAGTGAGCTGAAGCTCGAGGCATTCCTACATCAAGAGTTGGTGGGAATGTATCTACAACAGTCATATTAATATCTTTTCTTCTTTCCTGACCATATCCATCTTTAGCCATTATTGATAAGGTATAATTTCCAGGTAAAATATCATCAGATAAATCTAACTGATATGTGTCGGCAGCGACAACTAATAGAATTCTATCTATTATATTATTATGTGTTCTATTTGATATCTTAACCTTTACTTCATCAGAGTCTACACCGATCATATCATCTATTACTTTTGCGGTTATTGTTATATTATAACCAAATTCTATATTTTGTTCTTCATTTGAATCATAGAAAGATCCGTCTCCATCTCTGTCATATCTATCTACTAAGAATGGTGATAGAGTAGATTGTGATATTGTTGGAGCTTCTATATCTAAGTAAACTCCCATAGAATCATAGCCGTTATTAGATGCTGAATCATTTGCTGTAGCCATAACAAGATTACTTCCATTATATAATTGGAAATTATCTACCCTATAACTAGTTCCTGAACCTGTAGCTAACATAGCAGATGAGTCGCTTACATCAATACCTGCAAGAACAATAGATACAGCTTGTGTTTCTGAATCTGTTATTATTTCAAGAGTATGTGTTCTTGTGTTAGTTACATTTATAATCATGCCGCCTGGTGTTGTGACTTGTGTTAAAGGCGGGATTGTTAAGTGTTTAATATTTACGCTTGGACCTGTGTTATCTACTTCTACCCAATTGTTTGCATTTATTGGTTCGTTATTTCCATATGAGTCAACAGAATAATATGAAACATATCCTGATGCTGAAATTTGTAATTGTCGTGCACCTAAAGTTGATGTTCTTTGCCATAAAGCTGAGGAATATGTATTACAAGTTCCAAAAGATGTTGAATAACAAACAAATGTTTCTACACATCCACCTTGACCGGTTATTCCGGGTGTTCCTTTTATTTGTTGATCATTACAATCAAAAGGAATTGTAAGATATTGTTGCCCTGGTTCAAATGAATGTTTTTTTGGGTTTGTAACTGTACCAAAGTCAAATGTTGTAGTGGTAGTTGGTGATGATTTATCAACAGTAAAATGATAATAAGTATAATCAAAACCGCTATATGTGTTTCTTCCACAGGTTGCTTTTACTAAGTAAGATGCATTTGTATGGGGTATATTAATAACTGGGCTTGTGTAATTATAGTATAATCCATCTCTTTGCCTATAAGTCATATTTTTTGTTCCAGTAAATAATTTATAAGGTATATCGTTTTCATTATCCAATGCTTCTATGCTGCAAGTTGAATTATCTAATGTTTTTAGATATATCATTACTGAAGTTGAATTTATTATCTGCATGTTTGGGGATAAAGATTCTGCATTGTGTTCGTTATCTATTAATATTGTGGAAGTTATATTTACGAAATTTTCAACAATATCGCTGCAGTTTATTTTTATTGGATAATTACCATCATCTAAACTTTTAAATTTTATTCTATGTGAATAATTAAATCCTGTGTTAAATGTATCGAATGTAACTTTATTAGAAGGGATACTTGCTGGAAGTATGTATGTACAGTTTACTACTTCATCAGCTGAGAACACTTCTAATGTTGTATAATTTATATTGTTCTCTGTTCTTGTAAAATAATTAGAAGTTATTATTGGATTGGTTGCATCTATATAGATAGGTATAGATTTGACAAGTTCTATGTTTTCATGCTTATCTACTGTGCTGTATCTTAAGTAATATGTTGTTTCTTCATCTATATTTATCAAATTTTCTTCAAGAGGATTAAATTCTATGTCTCGATTTGTTCCTGAGTCTATCTTAGAACTTAGATCTCTTGTTGGACAACATGTATCATCTTTATCTATGCATGCTGTGAATGTTTGCATCTGGTCTCCTAGAAGGTTTGAATCTCCACCAACAACACTAAATGTTATTTTTTGACCCCATTGGTTTAACATAGATATTTGAGTTTGAGGTAATGTGTTAAGAGGCTCAAAATCTACTCTGCAATTATGTAAGTCTAATGAATTTCCTTGCTGACAGTCTTTTTCATTGTTTACATCTGAATCTTTAAAGCATTGATCATTATACCAAGTACATAATCCAAAGTTACAAGCATCGTTACTTTCTGTTAAAGAAGCTGCTAAACATTGTTCTCTTTGAATATTTATCTCAGTTGAGGTATTAGCATTTATACATGCTTCTCTTGATGTGAAATCTTCACATTTTGTAGCTGATAATGAATCAGAGTAGTCACATTCTTCACATGAACCACTTTCATTATAGCATGCACCTAATAAACCACAAACCTGTTGATTGCAATTTGTATTTTGAAATATATTTACACTATCCTGGCTACAAAGAGAACAGTAGTCTGTTCCATTGTAGTCTTTATCATGACATATACCTTTTCCAAATTCTGAATAAGCAGTAGGGAACCATTCGCAACCATTGTTATCTACTCTAGTTGTATAGATACCTCCTGCTTCACAATTATCAAGGTTACATGCTGATTCTGATCTGTAACCATAACAAGCATCTAAATTATTACAGTCATAACAGCTATCTACTGTGGTATTTGAGTAATCATAATAACAATATAGTTGATTTTGATCAGAATCTTCTATACAAGGATGCCAATCTGTACTTGGAAGACTTGCTACTGCTGCACCACTAAAGAACATACCGAATGGATTATTATAATCTGCTGTACAATTAGTTGTTAAATCGGTTTTTATACAATATGTTAATTCATCTTCATCTGGACCAACACAAACACCATAGCCACCAGAACTACAATCTACTGTGCCTGGAGCGTTAACGATGTTGTTACTTGTATTGCATCTTTTTCTTAATATAAATATAGGGCTTTTAAGTTCGAATTCATTAAGACAGAATTCCTGATTTGCATCTAGGCCTTCACAATAATGATGACCTAATGTTATATCTGCTGTTATGTTATCACTAATGTATTCTGAAACATAAACTGCTTTGATATTATAAGTGTAGGAGTTTTGCCAGGTTACATCATCATCCTGGTATTCAAATTCATAGAAAGATAAAAATCCTGCTGTTTTTGGTATAGATATTGTTCCTGAATTAAATGATGGGTTTCTGGTTAATTCAAAATGATCTATCTTATCTGTGTTGGTTACACATGGATTAGTCCATGTTAATTTTACTGATTCTTGGCCTTTTATATGATTAGCTGTAAAATCAGATACTATTGGTGGAGTTGATGAATCGCAGTTATCTGATACATCTGGAATTAAAGCAAAGTTTTGATTTAAAAAATTTGTTGGATCAGTTACTGCTTCAAAAGGTTCTGTACTTCTTTTGTAACCTGGTGCTGTTATGATTATATTATAACTTACATCTGTAGGAATATAATTTATATTATATCTACCGCTAGAGTCTGTTGTTGCTAATATATTATCTGTGAATTTTACAATTGCACCAGAGATTCCTCTGCTTAAACCGTACTCTGAATCATATATTTTTCCAGAAACATTGAATGTTTCTCCTCCGCAAACTGATTGAGATATATATTCATTTGACCCTGCATCTAAACAGCAATAAAGTTGACCATCACTTGTATCTGTTGGATTTAATTCTATGTCATTACACCAACATCTATCATAACTATTAAGCATAACTTGTTGACCTGGCCAGCAGCTAGGTTTATCGCAAGTTGTATTACATGCTACCTTAGGAGATGAACATGTTGAATAATCGCTTTGAGGCATTTCTGCATTTTGACATTGCCAACCGTAATCACAACATTCATGATAATCTGGTGCAGTAGTCTCACAACAATTAGGCTTCAAAGGATTTTCTGCATAACATGCTGAACCACCTGCTCCGCCATATTGTGGGGAACCTGTCTCACATGCATCTGCACAAGTGTAATAAGGTCCACCCAAAGGATATTGAGTGCAGGCATTTCCAGGTGGGCAACCTGTTTGAGAGCTTGAATAACTATTATCCCAACAACAATAACCTGAACTTTTTTCTTGCCCACCACAATAACATGATGAAGATATTTCTGAATTTAAAGCACAGTCTGTTATAACTGTTGCTTGGCAATTAGTATTACATTGAGAGTGTGTATCATAAGCATTATCGTATAACCAACAATAGTAGAAATCTCCATCTGGGAAAGATGATATGTCTATCATTGAATGACCGATACATGTTTCTGTGTTCGCTGTACATTCTCCAGGATTACATGAATCTACTGTCCCACCACAACTAGCTAGTTGAGAACAATCTGATTGGGATATTTGTGCTGTTGTTCCTTTAGCAACTCCCCCTAGTGTTGATTCACAATAATCTCTTCTTACACCGTATTGGTTGGTGTTACCTAAACAACAACAAACAGACTGACAAGGAGTAAACTCTTCACAAGTACTTTCATTGAATTGACCACCCATCTGAGTACAGGTTGTTTGATCTAAAGTATCAAAACATCCTCCGCCCGAAGGAAAATAACAGCATTGATCTACAGCAGAAGCTAAAGCTATTGTTAATAATAAAGTAGAGATCGTTAATATGATAGTTTTATTCATTTTCGCCCTCCATCTTACGCTTAATGAGGAACTCTAAGCCATGAGATCTATTTGCGAAGATTTTATCATTGATTTTTTTATCTAACCAATCAAGAAGTTCTTTGTCTATTGTTACAGTGATCCTTTCTTTCAAAGTAAGTCCTCTTTTTGATACATATTTCTACATACTTTCTATTACTATATCTTCTTAAATAATTCATATATAAATGTTTTGGTTTTTGTTTAGAATTTTGGTGTTTTTTTATAAACTAGATATTTAATATTTTATTTCCTATTTATTAAAAATGATATGTATACTAAGTAATTATATATAATATTTTATAGGATTATAGTATATTATATAGTACTCTATATGATAATATTTTTTTATTTTTCTATTATTTATAATACTTTTTATTATTTATACTTACTATATCTTATTTTATGATATATACTAATATTATATAAGTAGTTATAATACTTTAGAATATACTATCATACTATTACATACTTAGTATGTGTATAAAGAATTAATAACCTGGGTCACAACAATCAGGAGAGGGACTACCCGCATTACATCTATTAGGTATACAAGGCCAGCCATGGGATATATCGCAAGAGTAGTCTAAAACAACTGGGCTAGGTTTCCAATGGTAATCTCTTGTTGGATCGCAGCAGCTATGCCATTCTGGACATCTTACATGTATCTTAATATCTTGATAATCATAAAGGCCTTCTGCATCTGTTACACTAACTCTGACCCAATGATATCCTACATCTGAAACTGGTGTTCCCACGGAATCTAGATAAGCTAACTTAGTCTGGTATATTGCACCTTTATGATTATTAGTATAATATGTTGAATCTTCCCATGAATTGGATGTATAATAAAATCCGCCCGAAACATAATCACTATTTGCTAAACCAATTAAATACTTGTCTTTGTAGTTTGTTTTAATTTTTGTTGTTTCGTTTTCAATCTTAAAGGGTGTTTTCCACCCAGAATAATTAAATATTACATTTTCATCATCTGGATCAAGACCAAAAGGAAATATTTCAATTTCTTCACTTACATTTACAACAATGTTAAAATTGTGTTTATTGTAGCTTCTATTAGATTTATTATATGTTGTGTTTGCAAATTTACTATAATTTGATAATAGATATTTAGAGTAAGTAGCATTTTCAACTATTGTTTCATCTATAAGATCAAGAACAGGTATTCTGTTTTCAACTGCAAAAAGAAATGGAAATTCTTTTCCATCTAGGGTTTTATTGGGTATTATTTTCATTATGTGAGAAAATTCATAATGTTCATTTAATTCATCACACTCTAAAGAAGGATAATTATCACAATAATTATGATATATCTTTATATCGGTTGGTAGACCTAATGGAATACAAGATATCTTATGACTGGTAAGGTTTTGTCTGCAATCATAGGGTGCATTAGTAATGTTAAAAAAGATATTATCTGATTCTGTTTCAGGAAAAAGTGAATTTGCCCCCCTATACCCCATTATATGACTAGCTAATTCATGTAATTTTTTAAAAGGAATATCTATGTTTTTATTAAAACGCTTAACTTTTGTTGTTGGTGGTTTGCCTTCTACATTAATTGTTATTGGATAATCTAAAAATATAGATACATCATCTTCACCAAATAAAACATCCCCTGTTATTTCTCCCTCAGTTATATTATATTTGTAGTTTCTTGTAAAAAAATCGAAATTAACACATTTTTTTGTTTGATTTATGATATACTCTCTTAACATTGATTGAATTGAGTAGTTGTATATTGAGTAAGTTTCACAACTGTATTTTGCACCTTGAAATTCAAAACTATTAGGACCAAAACGATTGCATAATAGTGGATAAGAAGGGAAATGAGAACTATAATAAGCGAAAAGACTCCCATGATCTTGTTGACTTGATAAACTATCATTAAATGATATTGGTGGATTTTTTACCAATGAACTATTATAAGGGTAAAATGGAGGTAAAAAATTAAAATTTTTAATTTTTCTGCCCTTAGGATAAAAATAAGGAACTGGTTGTTTTATTCCGTAACTTACATTATAAACACTAGGACCATCTTGATCTGGATTACCATATACTTTATTTGCAGCTACAGGAACATAATCGTTTGGAGTTATTGGATTTTTTATCACTCTGCCATAATTTGTTTTTTCTAATATTTCTAAGAGATTTAATGTTTTATTAAAGATAGCAACTTCGTCTATAGTTCCGTTGAACACATTTTGGGTGTTTGTTCCTATGTAAAGTGTTCCTGGGATACTAGATGTGATTGATGATATATCTACAGACCCCACAGGAGTTCCATCTATATACATATACAATAAGTTAGACCTGTCATAAGTACATACTATATGGTGCCATAAATCATTTGTTACAGGTAATGTGTTTGGGTCTGATTCAATAAAAACAATATTTCCATCACCTATCGAACAATTAACTTTTCCGTCTTCACTTATACTCATAGAATAGAAATCATCAGAATTATTTTTCAGAAATATTGTTTGATTTGTGGTATTTGTTTTTATCCATGCTGAGAGTGTAAAGTTTTGGTTGCTATCGAATTCTAGTGTAGGATTATTTGGTACAAATATATTACTTGGTTGACTTATATCACCGTTAAATTCATATGCTGCATCAAATCTTCCGTATAATGTCCATCTTGTGCAAAACATATTGCCGTCGTTATTTAATGCATGATCCTTTACAATACTTAGTGTTGGACATGTTGCTTCTTTATTTTAATCAAAAGAGTAGTATAAAACTAAGTTGTCTGGTTTACTAACTTTTCCTATCTGATTATCATATATAACTCCACCCTGAATAGCTGCCAACTTTAAACCTGTTTTTGCAGAAACCTCTAAGCAACCATCAACATATTTGCTTAAAGATTTTGTTTTCATAAAATCATTATAAATTTTATCTGCATCATCTTTAAGATCTTCATTTCCTAAATTTTTTGAAGCGTAAAATAAGAAACCAAAGACTATAAGCAAAACTATGCCAAGTAAAAAGAATATTGTTATTTGTCCAGACTTCATATTAACCTCTTTTTTATTGAAAATAATAAAGAATATATTTAAGGTTTTTTATTCTAAAGCTTTTGTCCTTATTTTTGCTGTAAGATCTAACCAGGTTCTAAATCCTAAGTCCTGGCCTTGTGTTCTTGTCGGTATGTATTGGATGTAATAAGAACCTGAAGAGCCATAACAACTTATTGTTTCTCTGTCATCTCCCCATGTTGCTGCTTTAAGGTTTAGGTCATAATTATTAATTGAGGAACACATATCTGTGTTAAAACCGTAAAATGCTAATGACATAAAGCTTTTTTGACCTGAAACTTGGCTCATGTTGGTTTCCACTATGCCCCTTATTGATTTTGTTCCGTCATCTAATAAGAATATTCTGTTGAATTCTTTTGTTCTATTAATGAAATTCCATGCATCTGGTGCAGGATCATAGTGGGGGGTTGAAGGAGTTAGTGAGTTAATTATAAGATCAAATATTATATTGAATGGATCTCTTAAAAACTCTATAAAGCGCTGCCAGAAGTTTGGGGGAGTTAAGCTTATAGCTTCGTTACTGTAAATAATGCTATTTGTTGTTGGATTGTACCAGCCTTGTGAACTTCCACAATGAGAATATGTTCCGTATGTTCCTTGTTGAGTTGACTCTATTGCATTAGTACAATCATATATTTCTGGAAGTAGATATAAGAATGGAAATTCGTTTGTTTCTAAGTCTTGAGGTGGTTGATTTAATGATGTACCTATTGCAATCTTTTTTTCATTATTGTTATAATATTTTAATACACAAACTTTGTTTACACATGCATCTTCTTCTGGTGTAAAGGCTCCGCCATCATCGCATTCACGCACATCAAAACCTCTAAATCCTTCTAAAAAATTCCATGCAGTTGAACCTGCAACAGTTGAAGAGACAGTATAATCAAGATAGTTTAATGAGTTATGAAAGAAATCACAAAATAAAGTATAGTCCCCAGGTGACTGTTGATTTCCAAGTTCTAAAAGTTGTAAAGCAACTAATTTAGTTCTTGAAGTCCAATCTCCATTTTCACAGAAATAATCTAGAAGATATGTTCCTGATTCATTACATTCTGCTGCCTGACCAGAAAGTTTTTGAACAAAACATTGTGAGTTAGAAGTACAATAACCACATGTTCCTTGAGTATAACAGTTCTCATCTCCGGGAAGTTCATTCCAACGATATTTCATATCTAATTCCACTCCCCAAGTACCTGCGTAACATCTTCTTTTTTGTCCATTTACATCATATGGATCATCAGATGGTTGTGAAGTAGCATAACAAGTATTGTTCCAAACACAGTCTGTTTCTAGATCACAACAAGCAGAATCTGAAGTATCTGTAATATTACCTTTTTGATATAA
>CAYUUQ010000006.1:0-19329 GCA_964447875.1 uncultured Methanosarcinales archaeon
CAACTAAATCATCAAAGGATTCATCGAGTGGCCAGTAGGAAACTAATCCATCTGTTGTGTACGCTCCACCTGAAGCTGTTCCATCGTTGTCCCCGATTCTATCATTGAAATCTCCATCCATGTCCCAGTGTGAAACTAAATTCTCGTGTGAGTAGTCGTCTAGGTTGAACTTGGAGTTGTATAGTTGAGTTATTTCTGATTGCGATAGGGATGTATTAAAATATAATATTTCATCAAGACGACCATCCCATTCCAATGTTCCACTATAGGAAGAGCCAAACCTATGATTATAAGAATATTCTGTTTCAGTATAATCAGTAGCACTATTAACCTCAATACCATTTATATATAACCCAACATAACCTTCTCTCCAAGTAAATACTCCGTGAACCCATTCTCCTTCTGTAAGTTGGTCGGGTGTAGTTACTGTGCTGTAGGCTGTATCATAAATTCTACCATATATGTCACCTGCTCCATTTTGATTAATTTCCATATAATTTCCAGAAATGAACCTTGTTGTTTCTGTCAAATCGTTTGGTTTTATCCAAAAAGACCATGTCCCACTTCCATAAATAGTTTGGGTACCTATATTAACATCATCATCCACACCATCAAATTCCCCATACTCTTCAAAAACATTCACACCATAGTATTTCTTTTGTTCGTTATAGATTTCAGAAATTTCTGTTGAAGATAAAGAACGGTTGAAGATTAGGACTGCGTCTATTGAACCATCGAAATAATTCGCATCTCCATGAGTTCTTCCACCAATACTAAATCCATCTAATGAAGAATAATCACAACTAATTGAACCTACTTCTAAAGAGTTTTCCAATATAGCATCTTGATATATTAAGGTATGAGAACCGTTATAAATACCAACAATCTGATGCCATTCATTATCTAGTGTACTTGTTCCACTAACAGAATTAACTGAGCCAGGAATTGTATCGTATTCAAAAGCCCAACGGTCATCACTTGCTTGTTCAAATAACCTATAACAACCTTGACCAGCTCCAACATCCCCTGCGAAAACTCTTCCGTTATTCCCATCTACAGTACCACCCCTTTTTACCCATGCAATAATAGTCATTGGTTGATTTACAATTTGTAAATTAGAAGGTTTAGATAACTCTATATAATCATCATTTCCATCAAACTCCTTTGCATGACCAACAATTCCAACTGTATCATTACTCCCGTAATTAGTTCCCTCATTATCTCCAAAACTATCATTTACATCTCCGTCAAGTCTATAGTAACTAACTAATCCAGAAGTATTTATATAATCCAAAGTATCTTGGTAATCATTATCTGCTACATTAGCTGTAATATTCCAATAAGTAGAACTAGAATTATAGTAAACTAATGATTTAAAATCCCCTGATTTAACATATTTACCAATATAATTTGAGTTATTTAAACTTCCATTATACAAATCTAATATTTCTGAAGCTGTTAAAACTCTGTCCCATAATTGTGGTTGATCTATTTGACCATCCCAATACCAACCTGCATAAGCATCACCATTGTAACCAATCCCCATTGATTTATCATTATAACTTATTGCCCCAGAATATGAGTAAGGTGTTTGCTTTACTCCATCTAACCACAAAACAATTTCCGAACCATCATATGTCCCAACTGCATGATGCCAAACGCCAGTGTCTGAAACAGTTGCCGTAGACATTCTAGTATTCCATCCGTTAACCCAAAACCTCAATGAACCACCATAATGTGTCAAACCCCAACCACCACTCAATCCAGAGACAGTTGCTTTTCCTGCTATACTTCTAACTGTAACTGCTGTTGTATCTGTAGTAAACCATGTTGAGAATGTTAATTGTTGAGGTTCAAGAATATCACTATCTCCTAAATCAATAGTGTCTCCATCAAAATCAAAACATCCTTCTAAATCATAACCGTTTACTGTTCCACAACTACTATTCCATGTTGCTCCATTATTGTCCCCCCAATTATTATAAATAGAATTATCCCTAACATAAGTATTATTATCATTCTTATTAAAGTTCATATAAAAAACTGGTGTATCTGTTCTTAAACCATGCACTGTTGCATCCATACGATTTGATTGATTACCAAAAATAGATAAATTAGTACTTTCACTATAAACTTCAGAAACTAACGGATCAACAATATAATCAAATGCAACTGAACCATTAACAATTAACAAATCAAATGTATCATTAGTTCCATTAAAGTTAATTAAATATTTCTTACTCTCATTAAATCCAATAAGATTATCAAAAGTCATAATTAAATCACTACCATTAACTTCATAAACTTCAACTTTACCTGTACCATTAGCATACAATGTGATATCTTTAGTTGAATCAAGAGCTTCTTCAAACGTAACTCTAACATAATTACCACTATTAACTATTGTGTAATTACCATCTAAAGTATTAACATAACCAAATATATCCCTGACTAAACTACGATTACTATCTAATTCAAACGCTTTAGTTATATAGATAAACTCATAAAGCTGTTCTGAAAGATGTGGAACAATCCATTCTATATAATCAATAAATCCATCATTATCAGTGTCATATTTATCAAACTCAACTTCAACCTTTGAACCATTGACATACCAATATAATTCAACATCAACAACTGATGAATCAATTGAGGTATAAGCTAATATATTCTCATAATGTACATCTGAAATAATAGTTACATTCTTACCTACAGTTCCATTAACTTCTTCAGAATAAGGCCCTTCAGTATAATATTCAACTTTAACTTCGTCAGCTATTTCATCAATATAAATTATAGTTTCATTACTCTCATTAACTGGGTTATAAACAGCATAACCAGTTATTGTAGTATCAAACATCCATTCAATAATTCTAGCAAGTATTCCTTTTTCTCTGTCGCCATAAACAACATAACCAGTTAACTGATTTTTCTCATTTTTTAAGTCAATTATTCTTTGACTTACTTCTTTTATTTCTACTTTATTGAGATTTTTCTTCTTTTCATTTAGTCTCTCAATATTTTTATCTATTAACTCTATTTCTTTTCATGTTTCATATTCATCAACTGTTTTACTAAGTCCGTCTTCAACAACAGTTATCTTTTCATCTAAAACATCTTTACCATCTTTTAGAACAGTAAAATTTAGAGCATCTGAACTAATATTTACTGAAATATTATTAGCTGTACCATTTAGTTTAACCTTTTTAGTCCATTTAACAGGTCTACCTAAAACAACTACTCCTTGATCTAATTCTTCAGTTTGATTAATAGTTTGAGTATAATCTATTTCAATTGTGTTTGAAACAACAAACTCTTCTGAGTCATTTGCTGTAAAATATAGATATTTTTTACCTATTACATTATCAGGTATTATAGTAACCAACCCATCTGCAACAATAATTGTTAAATTAGTTACATCTGAATAACCGAATGTTAACTCATCATCATCTGTAATATATTGACTTAAGTTTATCTCAATTATTTCTCCAACATCAACTGAATAATCTGGTATTATACTCCAAACAGGAACAGGATTTGCAAATTCTTCAGATAATGAGTAAGATATTGAATCTATTGTTACATCGCCATCTATTATCAATTTATAGACATCTTTATCAAAACCAGTTACTAAGCATGTTTCTTCACATTCTCCAGTAAATTCATTTGAATAGAATTGAGCACTTAAATTAACTTTGTCTGTAATTATTACATTTGAATAAAATTCATCTAAACTATAATCAAAATATATCAGTCTTAAGTTAATTATATTATTATAACCAAATTCAGAAGTAAGATACAAACTCTCATTCCATAAACCAATACTATCTAATTCTATAAAACTGCAACAATCTTCATTTCCATAGCAGAACTTTCTGCTATTTTCAGTGTTATAAATTTCCCATTCAGAACATAGTTTACTATAATCAACATCAAAATCAAAAAAACCCTCTATCTTAAAGTCAATCACACCATCTAAATTTTCAACACCATCATTATCTTCATCATAATATTCATCATCACCATAATTTAAGTTCAATGAAATTCCATCTCCAAAATAACTATTATCAGTCTCAATAGCAATTATATTAGAAGAACCGTTAAACAACAAATAAGTTTCATCATTCTCTATATATACGGCAGCATCCGAACTAAACTCTCCATTAAGTTTTATTGAGTTTATATTTCCAGGATTCTCAACATACCAATAATATTCAGAATAATTATCAAAACTGACTTCTATATCATCTGTGTAATTTGATTCGGCAATAGAAACAACATAACCAGTTAATGATGGATTAAAAAATATATAAGAACTGACCAACAATAATAATATAATTATAGGTATTATCAATTTAGGTGATGATTTGCCTTCCGACATATGATATTCTAACCATTCTTCTCTTGTTCTTCCTCTTTTCCTCGTAGTAAGTAATCTTGAACACTCTGTTTTATCAATTATATTATTATCAAATGCGGTTGTTATAATATTTAACTCTTCAGTAACAGAATTTTTAGAACTTATGTCAAACACTAAACTACTATACAAATCTATCTTATCTTTATTCTTTAAATGCTCATTTACCCATTCTTCTCTTGTCTTACCTGCTATTCTTTGATTGATAAGATTAGTAAATCGTTTTTCAGATATTTTTCCTGCTTCATAAGAGTTTATTATCTGCTTTAACTGATCCTCACTCAGTTTTCCATATTTGATTATATTATCTATCTCTCTCATTTGCTTTTTTTGAGGTAATGTAATTTACAATTACCTATAACTCTAACATCAATTTTTTCTGCTCCCTCTAATTTCATAAGGGCTAAAGCAGTAGTAATTCTAGAAACATTAGTCTTCTCAGACAACTCCTGTATTGTTAATCCTCTAGTATCCTCTCTAAGAATTTCAACTATTTGCTTAATTACCTTATCTACCTTGGCCATTTCTTTACACTAGTGTATATTAATAATAATTATTTATTATAATTACCTTATATGATTATCACTAGTATATAAATTTTTCCGTGAAATATAATTATAAAAGAAAAAAAATAAGAATAAACTTAATTCTGATATATCTCTGTAAGGTTCAACTCAAACCCAACAACAGGCAAATCTATAGAAAAATTCTCTAACACTTTAGGATTTATCTCTCCTATATAACCTACTTTCTTACCTGAAACAACAACTCGTCCAACTCTACCAGGAATAAAAGAACTATGATCAACCTCCTCAATCTGATAATCTAGACCTAATCTTGATAACAAATAATCCATAGCTTGTTTTGCTTCAGTATAATCTGCTTTTTCATTACAATTAATCAATGCTACTCTATTATAATCAACTACATTATTACCTTTCTTAACCGTAACTAAGCCTTCCTCAAAAATTTTCTGTGGATATTCTATATGTTTATTTTTCCCCAATACATCCATTAACAAAGGCAATAACCAGCTTCTAACAACAGAATAAGTCTCTGACATATAATTAGATATTTCAACACCATGAAATTCTTTCATATTCATCCTATCTGACATCAATAATTTATTACTAAGTATAGGGCTCATAACTTCCTGATAGCCTAACCCAACAAGCAATTCTCTTGATTTATCTATAAAATTGATCATATTTGAAGTGTTACCTATTGTATAACTAGTAAGCTCATCTACTTTTATCTTATCATAACCATACATTATAGCTATATCTTCAACAACATCTACTGAATGTAATATATCTCTTCTATAATGGGGTATCATAACTTTACCTTTGATAACATCATATCCTGCTTTCTCAATCAATTTCTTCATATCATTATCTTTGATATCTATACCTATAACATCAATAACATCTTCTTTTTTAACAATTATATTTTCATTAAACATTTTAGGTGTAGTAATTTTATTATCACCATAATCAATATCTACTGAATATATCCTAAATCCCCTATCAGCCATAGCCTGTGCAAATATATTAGAAGCCAACAAAACAGAATTCATGTCTGTTCCTGTAACTTCAAAAAATAAGTCAGAATCTCCTTCTTCAACTTTTCCTGTATTGTTTGAGTTTATCACAGGAGGAAAACTCAAAACTTCTCCACTATCATCAAGTAAGATAGGATATTTCTTACAACCCTCAAGTATCCATGCATAATCTTTTCCCTTTGGGTGCTCTTCAAGAATCTCTTGTTGAGTCATCTCCTTCTTAAACTCTAGTGGCGTAAACTTAACAGATTCTGGTTCTGTTGCCTTATAATGTACTGGAAATTTAATCTTATCATATCTATAAGCTCCAATAGCAACCTTCTGTCTACGCCTACCAAAATTTTCACATAATTTCTCTTGTAACTGTATCAATTGTTTGATCAAATAATCATCAATCTTATGTCCTTTAGCAACAAACGCTGCAATAAATGGTCTAACATTCTTAACAGACTTATCAACCTTAACTTTATAGTTTCCTTTCTCAATCTTTAATTTAGATATTCCTTTATCTTTACATAATACCAACCTAACAAGTCTGGCAAATCCTTCAACACTCCAAAGATATGGTAAATTAGTATCTCCAAAATCTATCTTAATTTCGTCTGTCTCTTTATCATAACCTTCAAAATCTCCTTTCCCATAATGTGCCAAATCCACAACTTCATCAACTGTTAGTTTCTTACCTACTAGATTCTGCAAGTCTTTTAGTGAAAACGTTATTGTTGGCATTTCTAAACCTCTCCGTACGACTTGACGAAGTCAATGTCGTACTTGATATTGCTTGTCGCGTGATTTGCGAGTGAGCTCGCGAGCTCGCTCACGATTGATTCGTAACCAGTCGTTATTGTTGGCACTCAAATCACACTCCCTTCTCTCATAAACTTAAGATCATGACCCATTAGTTGCCTTATATCTTTTATACCGAGTTTAAACATAGCAATCCTATCAATTCCTATCCCCCATGCTAAAACTGAAATCTCCCTTCCAAGTAAAGGCTTAACAAGTTCTGGTCTGAATATTCCTGATCCGCCAAGTTCAATCCAACCAAGTTCAGGATGCTTAGCATGTATCTCAGCTGATGGTTCAGTAAAAGGAAAATAAGCTGGAGTAATCTTTATCTGATCAGTTTCTGCAAACTCTTCTGCAAACATTTTTAATAATCCCTTAAGGTGTGAAAATTTAAGTCCTTCTTCTATAACTATTCCTTCTACTTGATTAAAATCAGGAGCATGTGTT
Source organism: uncultured Methanosarcinales archaeon (assembly GCA_964447875.1). Classification (GTDB taxonomy): domain Archaea; phylum Nanobdellota; class Nanobdellia; order Woesearchaeales; family DATDXC01; genus CAYUUQ01. Next base: position 7,215 of record CAYUUQ010000006.1, read on the forward strand.
GCATCAACAACATCTGGTCTAAAGCATCTTGCAACACCAAAATATTTACCTGGAATCTTAAGGTCTTTTGAAGCTAACATTCTAGCGCTTAAAGCAGTCCCTTGTGTTCTAAGAAGTTGTTGCTTAGTTTTATTGAGGTCAAAATCATATCCCCATCCCTTACTTCCTGTTCCACCACCATTTTCATGTGCTGCTTTAACTTTCTTAACTAAAGCTTCATCTAATTTACCAGTCTTTGGTTCTTTGATATAATAAGCAGAATGAATATCTCTTGCTGAATGAAACTGTGGCATAAATAGGGCGTCCATATCCCAAAAATCTGTCTCAACTATAGGCCCAAACATCTCACTAAAACCCAAAGCTAAAAACTTTCCCCTAACTTCATCCAAAAATCTTCTATAATGTTGCTTTTTTGCTCCGTAAATACTTGGAACATTTATCTTAATATCATAACTTCTGAATTTCTTGCCTTTCCATGAACCTTTCTTTAACATTTCTTTTGTCAATCTATCTATAACATTATCAAATTGAATTCCTGAATTAAGTAGTTCCTTTCCAAGCATTGTCAATTCAACACTTTTATCTTTTTTAGATTCAATAGAAATGATTTCTTTTCTTTTCTTAAGTTCATCTAAAGCAAATTTTTCTTCTACCTGAAGTAAATTTAGTTCCACTGGAAATTCTTTGTCTAAAAATTTCTCCTCAAGAAATCCGCCTGAAAGCAATTTCGAAGCCTGTGGTAGTGCCTTAACAACTAATTCATTCTTTTCTTTTGTTATCATAACAGCTGCTTTTCTTCTTAATGAGCCTAAACAAGCATTAAGCTCTTCTTTAGATAATTTTGCTTTATCACTTATCTGAACCATAGTAAGAGCATTACTTTTCAAGACTTCCAAAAATCTTTTTTCAGGTAAACCATCTTTCTTATATTTCTCTCCATTCTTAGAAAGTTCGACTAACTCAACGACCTTCTCATTTATCTTAAGAACCCCTTTGTTCTCTAACCATTGTAAAGCTCTCATTACTTCAACATCCTTCATATTAGACTGACTAACGAGATCATTAAAAGAACTAAACCTAGCTAAAAAAGGAACAACCTTTCTTTCTAATGGGTGTAATTGTTGTGCTAATTTTTCTATATTCATCTTAATATTCCCTTGGATAACTTCCTAATACTTTAAGGAAAAAATGTTTCTCAATTTCCTTAAATGCTTTTTTGATATTATCATCATCTTTATGACCTTGCAAATCTATATAGAAGATATAATCCCCTAACTTTCCTTTTGATGGTCTTGACTCGATCTTCGATAGGTTTATCTTTCTCTTTGCAAAAACACCTAACAAATCATACAACAATCCTGGTTTATCAACCTGAGGATAGATTAATATCGATGTCCTATCGTTTCTAGTATCATTACATTCAGAATTACCAATAACTATAAACTTAGTAACATTAAACTTATTATCTTGTATGTTTTTCTTAATTACATTAAGATCATAGATATCTATTGCCTTTGATGGTACTATTGCAGCCTTAGACTTATCTTCCTGTCTGGAAATCTTAACAGCTGAAGCCGCATTAGAGCTTGTCTGAACCACTTTAACTCCAGGAAGTGTCTTTCTTATGAATTTTTCACATTGTTCATAGGTAACTGGATGAACATATAGGGTAGTAATACTACTAATACCATTTGGGCCAACTAAATTATGTCTAACAGGTAAAGTTATCTCTCCGATTATATTAAGATCAAACTCCATAAGGGCATCTAATGTTAAACCAACAGTGCCAGATATAGAGTTCTCTATAGGTACCACTCCTTCTTTGGAATCTCCATTTGAAACTGCCTCAAATATATCCCAAATAGTATTCTCAAACTGAATATCTGCATCCTTATATCTCTTTAAAACAGCTTCATGTGAAAAAGTTCCCTTTGGTCCTAACGTCACAACTTTCATTTTTCTCTCTCTATAATCTTCTGAATAACATAATCACTATACTCTTCAGCTTCTTCTTTAAAGTCACCTAAATAATCAGCAGCTTCTTTAAAATATCTAACAAATCCATCTTTATCTTTTTTATTTATTATCTTCAATAATTTTTTCTGAGTATTAAGGTATGTCTTTATCGCTTTCTTGCTTCTTTTATTCAATATCTCAATATCTGCATATAACGATGGATCTTGATTTAATATCCTACCAACCATATCTAATCTTAATTTATAGATAGGACTACTAAATTCCTGGCTTTCTTTAACACCTATACCTAATTCCTTAAGAGTATGACTAATAGTTATTGAACTAAAATGAATAACACCTTGTATAACTCCCATCATCTGATCATGATGTTTAGCAGTAGTTACTTTTAATTTCGCACCATTCTTATCTAAAATACTTTCCAACCATTTAAACCACTTCTTACCTCTTCCCTTGCATAAAACAACTGTTTGGTCTTTTATAGTTGAAACACTTGGTCCAAAAACAGGATGTGCTCCCACTACTTCAGCTTTAGAAAACTTCTTCATTGCTTTAATTGGTTCCTCTTTAACTGAAGTAAGGTCCATTAGTAATGCGTCCTTTCTTACCAAAGGACCAATCTTCTTTATTATTTCGATAGTTGAGTCTATTGGAACTGAAACTATAACTACATCAGATTGTTTAGCACATTCTTCATGTGTTAATTCTGTTGATCTGCCAGCTATCAAAACCTCACAACCATTATCTTGAAAAAATCTTTTGAACCATTGACCCATCTGACCTGTTCCGCCGATAATTCCTACTTTTATTTCATTCATTTTCTCAAAACCTTTCTCTGCTTTTTCATAAGATCAACTAAAACTAATGCAACCATAGATTCAACAACAGGTACAACCCTTGGACATATACATGGATCATGCCTTCCATCAATAATTATCTTCTTCATCTTACCTAATATATCAACTGTATTTTGTTTTTTGGATATTGATGGTGTTGGTTTTATTGCAACTCTTGCAACAATAGGCATCCCATTAGATATCCCTCCCAATATTCCACCTGCATTATTTGTTTTGGTAACAATCTTATTTCCCTTCTTGATAAAAGCATCATTACATTCAGACCCGTTCATATTAACTACATCGAGACCAGCTCCAATCTCGACCGCCTTAACAGCACCAATGGACATTAAAGCTTTAGCTAGTTCTGCATCCAATTTATGAAAAACCGGGTCTCCCAGCCCTACTGGAACACCAGTAGCAACTACTTCTACTATCCCTCCAACTGAATCTCCTTTTTTCTTAGCATCAAGTATAGCCTTCTCCATTTTCTTAGCAAGCTTTTTATCGCAACATCTTACATTATTCTTCTCAATCTGCTTAAGATCTACTTCTTTAGCCTTAATATCTGCGATCTGTTTGACATATGCCTGAATCTTTATTCCTTTCTTAATAAGTAACTTCTTAGCAACCGCACCAGCAGCTACTCTCCCTATAGTTTCTCTACCAGAGCTTCTTCCTCCTCCTCTGTGGTCTCTTATACCAAATTTATTAAGGAATGTAAAATCAGCATGTCCTGGCCTAAAAACTTTCTTTAATTTATCATATTTTGATGAATCCTGATCTTTATTTCTAACAATCAAACATATGGGATTTCCGGTAGTCTTTCCTTCAAAAATACCTGATAAGATCTCTACTTTGTCTCCTTCTTTTCTTTGAGTAGTTATTTTGCTCTGTCCTGGCCTTCTTCTATCCAGTTCTTTTTGGATATCTTTTGAACTGATCTTTAAACCTGGTTTTACTCCATCTATAACTACTCCAAGTGCCTTACCGTGGCTTTCTCCGAATGTTATCATTCTAAAATTCTTTCCTATTGTACTTCCTGCCATTTTTCAATTATCTTATCTGCCATCTCTCCAATAGATATATTATCTCCATCTATCTCAAAATCTTTAGCATTATTATACTTTTCCTTTCTTTCATTTAAAACTTCTTCTATTTCTTCAACAAAAGTTTTACCTTCTTTTAATGCTGGCCTCTCTGTATCATCTTTTATTCTCTCAGCAATTTTCTCTACTGTTGCTGTAAGTAAAAATATTTTACCCCTCTGTTTCAAAAAATCAACATTTTCCTGACGTAAAACAACTCCTCCGCCACAATCAATGATTATATTATCTTTACTGGTTGTTTCTTTAACTACCTCTGTTTCAATATCTCTAAACTTATCCCATCCTTTCTCCTTAACAATCTCAGGTATTGTTTTTCCTGCTTTTTCAACTATTGCTGCATCAGTAGATACTAAATCCAGACCTAGCTTATTAGACAATATCTCGCCAACTTTGGTCTTTCCTGTTCCCCTATATCCGATAAGTACAATATTCATCATAATCCCTCAAACACTTCCCAAAAATTAGGAAACGATTTTGAAACACATCCGGGGTTCTTTATCTTAACTCCTTCTATTTTTAACCCGGCTATTGCAAAACTCATGGCCATTCTATGATCATCATATGTATCTATCTCAGTACCACTATATTCTCCAGGTATAATAGTTAAATTATCTTCTCCTTCGGAAACCTTGGCACCCAATTTCTTAAGTTCAGTAGCTAAAGCACTAATTCTATCTGTTTCCTTTATCCTGAGATTATAAATATTCTTCATTGTTGTTTCTCCTTTGGAAAATAAAGAGGTGATAGCTAAAGTTTGAACAGCATCAGGCATCTGATTCATATCAATATCAATGCCTTTCAAACTATCACCAATAACAGTAATACTATCTTTACCAACTTCAATATTACATCCCATTTTCTTCAATAAAAATGGAAATCCAATGTCTCCCTGAACTGATTCTGGATTTATGCCAACAACCTTAACTTTACCTTTTGTTATTGCTGCAGCCGCAAAAAAATATGTTGCACTTGAAAGATCTCCTTCTATATCATATTCAATTGCTTTGTACTTTTGTCCAGACTTTATCCTAAATAACTCATAATTATCATTCTCTACAACAACACCAAATTTCTTCATAATATCTATAGTTATATCTATATATGATTTTGAAGTTAACTCTCCTTCCACTTTGATCTCTACATCATTTTTAGCATATGGTGCTGCCATCATTATTGAACTAAAATATTGTGAACTTTTATTACCTTTTATCTTAACTTTTCCGCCATTCAAACTTTTTCCTGCAACAATAACTGGTGGAAATCCATTATTAGTTTCTAATGTAACACCCAACTGAATTAATCCGTCTTCTAAATCCTTAATTGGTCTTTGTTTCATCCTTTCGTTTCCACTTATTACAACATCTCCATCTGCAAGGGTTATTGCGGTTGTCAAAAATCTCATTGCAGTTCCTGCATTACCGACGAACAATTCACCTTTTGGAGCTTTAAGTTTTCCTGCTGTTCCATGTACTATTAACTCGTCACCTTTTTGTTCTATCTTAACACCCATATCCTCAAGTGCTTTTCTCATAAACTCAGTATCATCACTAACCAAAGCATTTCTCAATATACTTTTTCCATCTGCAAGAGCAGCTATGAGTAAAGCCCTATTAGTATAACTCTTTGAAGCAGGTACTTTAACACATGCATTTATCTTTTCTTTAGTTTGTATTGATTTCATTCTAACAATTTACTCATCAGTTTTATCGGGGCTTCTTGATTAGTCCATAGTTCAAACTGAACAGCCGCCTGATTAATAAATAACTCAATTCCTGATATGATCCTACTCTTTTTTGATTTTGCAATATCTAATAACTTTGTTATCTTTGGATTATATATACAATCAAACACTATCATTCCTTTTTTCAATATATTTTCTTTAACAGGCAGTCTATCTACATTAGGATGCATACCTACTGGAGTTGCATTAACTAATATATCTGCATCAATACCTTCAACATCATTAACATCGATTTGTTTTAGCCCAGCATTTTCAGCTAGTTCTTTAGCTTTAACGACATCAATATCTGTTATTGTTACTTTAGCACCCTTACCTTTTAATCCGAAAGATATTGCTTTTGAAACTCCTCCGGCACCAATCATCAAAACATTCTTACCATCAATTGATATTCTTTCTTCAATTGCTTTTAATGCTCCCAAATAATCTGTGTTATATCCTTTTAGTTTTCCATCTAACTTAACAACAGTATTTACTGCACCAATATTTTCTGTGATTTCATCTATTTCATCGAGACATGGAATAACCTCTTCCTTAAAAGGCATGGTAACACTTAATCCGTCAAATATCTGATTAAATCCTGAGATAAACTCAGGCATATCATCAACTAAAAAATTAACATAAACTGCATCTATACCTAACTTAACAAATGATGTGTTATGAATAATGTATCCCTTGCTTTTACTTACCGGTTTACCAACTAATCCATATATTTTTGTTTTAACGCTGATTTTATCATAATGAAATATATTTCTCATCACTTCAACATTGATCTGACCATCAGCTGTTCCTTCTTCTAACTTTGCAAATGTCAATAGATTACCAAATTTTTTTCCAATTATTCTTGATATTTCACCATATTCACCCATACAAATACCAATAACTTCTTTTCCTTGATCTTTAACTTTCTTAATCATATCAAAAATAATCAAATTATCATTAATACTATTTGCCTTCGTCGCTATTTTAACAACATCTGCATCTTTTTCAATCATTAATTTACATTTTTCCATAACTTCCTTTTCATCTGTTTTCTCAAAATTATGAAATGATCTGATAACTTTAATTCCTTTTTCTTTGGCGTTAATACATAAATCATCAAACTCAGAAGAGTTATCTAATTCAACATCGATATAATCAACCTTTAATTCAATTGCTTTCTGCAAAAGCTTAATTCTTTCAGCATCACTAATATCAGATTGACCACCTTCAGACTTTTTTCTTACTGTAACTATAACTTTCTTATTACATGCAGCAATCAAACTAGCAAGATCAGGTTCTAAGATAATATCTAACCTTAATTCAATAATGTCTGCAAATTCCTCTGCTTTCTTTATCTGCTCTAAAGCTTCTTTATTGCTTTTTGCAGAAATTGGTACACATATCATTTTTCCAAAACTTTCTTTATTATTTTATTAGGAACTTTAATACCAAAAAATGCTTTACCTATTTTTTTAAGTAAAACAAATTCTATCTCTCCTGAAACAACCTTTTTATCTTTTTTCATCTCTGCAATAACTTTTGAACTATCCAAGTTAGGCATATTTTTATTAAGTCCTGAATTTATGATAACACTATTTTGTAAGATAAATTCATCATTACTTAAGATACCTAATTCATTAGCTATAGCCCCTTCTATAATCATACCAATTGCAACAGCCTCTCCGTGACTTAACTTATTATAGCCAGTTAATGTCTCTATAGCATGACCAACAGTATGTCCATAATTCAATATCTTACGTAAGCCAGCTTCTTTTTCGTCTTTTGAAACTACAAAAGATTTAATCTTGCAGCACCTAGTAATTAACCTTGAAAGGATCTTCTCATCCTTAGCGATTATTTCTTCAAGATTATTATTTATATCGATAAATAATCTTTTATCTGCAATCAAACCAGATTTGATCATCTCCGCAAGACCACATAATATTTCCTTTTTAGGTAGTGTTTTAAGTAGACTCACATCTATAATAACTTTTTTTGGCTGATGAAATGCGCCGACAATATTTTTTCCTGTGGGTAAATCAACTGCAACTTTTCCGCCAACACTTGAATCTACCATTGCAAGTAAACTTGTTGGGACTTGTATGTAATTTATTCCCCTCATATATGATGCTGCAACAAAACCAGCAACATCTCCAACAACTCCTCCACCTAATGCAATAATAGATGATTTTCTATCTAAGCCAACCTTTTGAGCATGTTTCAAAAGTTTTTCAAATGTTTCTATTGTCTTACTTTTTTCCCCTGCTTTAAATGCAACAATATCTGCTTTCAGTCCTTTTTTCTTAAGTAAAGACAATAATTTACCACCATATAACTTTCCAACATTTGTATCGGTAATAATCAAAAACCTGTTACCTAATTTCCCTATGTTTTTAGGAACATGACTTAACAAGTCATCACCTATCAAAATTTCATACGAATCATTTATCTTTTTCTTAAGACTGACTTTCAATTTCATATTTTCTTACCTACTGCTGCAGCAATCGGTTTTAAATCTTTCATCAATTGAGTAAATTGATTTGGATTTAAACTTTGATCTCCATCTGACGTTGCCTCTTGGGGATTTGGATGTGCCTCTATCATTAAGCCATCTGCACCTACTGCAACTGCTGCTCTACTCAATGGATTAACAAGGTCTATTCTTCCGGTTCCATGAGATGTATCTACTATAACTGGTAGATGTGACTCTTTTTTCAGTACTGGAACTATATTCAAATCTAATGTGTTTCTTGAGAATGTACAAAATGTTCTTATACCTCTCTCACAAAGTATTACTCTACTATTACCTTCTGACATTATATACTCAGCTGACATTAAAAACTCCTTTAATGTTGAAGCTAAACCACGCTTAAGCATAACAGGTTTGTCTAATTTACCAACAGCCCGAAGCAAGTTAAAATTTTGAGCATTTCTTGTTCCTATCTGTAATATATCTGCATAATCTGCTACTAGTGGTGCTTCTTCAATTGTCATAACTTCTGTTATTATAGGTAGCCCGGTCTTTTTCTTAGCTTCAGCTAATATCTTAAGTCCTTCTTCACCCATGCCTTGAAAACTATAAGGGGATGTTCTTGGTTTGAAAGCACCGCCTCTTAATACATTAGCACCTGCTTTCTTAACTGCCTTTGCTATCTCTATAAGTTGTTCTGCACTCTCTACAGCACATGGTCCTGCCATAACTGTTAATTCATCACTACCAATTTTTGCATCTCCAACTTTAATTATTGTATCCTCTTCATGTCCTTCTCTTGAAACTAACTTATATGGTTTCAAAACAGGCATTATCTTTTCAACTACAGGCATAGCTTTTAACTGACCTTCTTTAAGCTTAGACTCGTCACCTATAGCTCCAATAATTGTTTTTGTCTCCCCCTTTGAGACATGTGGCTTTAAGCCCATCTTCTCTATCTTATCTGCAACTGCCTGTATCTCTTTATCACTTGCTCTAGATTTTAATACTATTATCATTTTTTCATCCTCCTTAGTTCTTTAACTGATTTTATTATATTCTCTTTGGTTAATCCATACTTTTGATATAATTCATCAGGCTTTCCTGACTCACCAAAACTATCATTAACACCTATTCTTTTCATTAAAACAGGTTCTTTTTCTGCTAAAACTTCTGCTACTGCTGAACCAAGACCACCGATAATATTATGATCTTCTGCTGTAACAATTAACCCTGATTCTTTAGCAACATCAACAATTAATTTTTCATCGATAGGTTTTATTGTGTGAATATTTACTACAGATGCATTTATTCCGTCAGAAGCTAACTCTTCAGCTGCTTCTAATGCTATATGTACTAATGCGCCAGTTGCAATAATGGTAGCATCTTCTCCTTTTTTCAAAATAACACCTTTTCCTATCTCAAAATTATCATTTTCATTTGTTATGAAAGGCACTTTTCCCCTAGTCAATCTCAAATAAGCTGGACCTTTGTATTTAGTCAATGCTAAAACTGCTTTTTCTGCCTCTAATGAATCTGCTGGTTGTATAACAGCCATCCCGGGTAGTGTTCTCATCAAAGAGATATCATCAATAGCTTGATGTGTTGCTCCATCTTCTCCTGTCCCTAAACCCGAATGTGTACCAACAACCTTGATATTAAGATCTGATATAGTAGCTAACCTTACTGCACCATATGCTCTTCCTGCTGCAAATGCTGCAAAGCTACATGCAAATGGTATCTTTCCAGTTGCAGCAAGTCCAGCTGCAGTCCCTACCATATCCATCTCTGATATACCCATATCAAAAAATCTTTCAGGATATTTTTCTTTAAACTTTATGCTTCTTGTTGATTCGGCAAGGTCTGCATCTAAAACTACAACATCTTTATTCTTACCTGCTTTCACTATTCCATTTCCAAAACCATCTCTTGTAGCTTCTTTTCCTTTTTCTTTGATAACTTCTGCTCCCATTTTATCTATACCCCATCGCACAACTCTTTTAGTTGTTCTTGTTTTGGTGCTTTACCGTGCCATCCTACTTGATTTTCCATGATCTTAACTCCTTTTCCTTTAACAGTCATAGCAACTATCGCAGTTGGTTTATCTTTTGTCTTATCTGCTTCTTCTAAAGCATCCAATATCTGAGTATAATCATGACCATCAATAACAACTACATGAAATCCAAATGATCTGAACTTACCCTCAACAGGGTCAACATTCATAACATCTTTAACATTGCCATCTATCTGAAGTCTGTTATGGTCCACAATAACACATAAATTATCTAATTTGTATTGACTTGAAGACATTGCAGCCTCCCAAATCATACCTTCTTGTAATTCTCCATCCCCAAGCATACAATAAACATTGTAATCTTTCTTATCCAGTTTACCTGCTAGTGCTACACCATTAGCAAAACTTAATCCTTGTCCTAATGGCCCAGTTGATGCTTCTACACCAGGTAGTTCAGTTCTTTCAGGATGTCCTTGTAACCTTGTTCCTAATTTCCTCAATGTCTCTAATTCCTTAACAGGAAAATAACCGCTCCTCGCTAAACAGGAATATAATGCTGGAGCTGCATGTCCCTTACTTAAAATAAATCTATCTCTATTAGGATCTTCTGGTTTCTTGGAGTCATGTTTCATTTTATTAAAATATAAAGAAACCATGATATCTGTAGCTGATAAACTACCTCCTGGGTGCCCAGATCCTGCTGAGCATATACTCTTTAAAATGTCTTTTCTGACATCAACTGAAATTTTTTTTAATTCTTCGATTTTCATCATCTTGCCTCGTTATTTTTTATCTGTTTCTTTAACCTCACTCTTTTTAAACATTTTGATAAGACAACCACTAAAAGCCCCCTATGAGTAGTCCTTTAATATCTAAAGAACATATTTTCGTGGTCCCTAGAGCTATAATTAGCTGGGACACTCAAAAATAAAAATAGAAACTTGAATCTAGAAAAAAGTCATTCAATTTTTCGACCAATCCTAGTAGTGCTGTCATTTTAATATAGGGAATACACTCACATATATAAATATTATTATTTTGACGTCTATATCACTAAATTTAATATAAAATTATTAATAAAAAAGAAAAAATTATTTTGCTGTTTTCATAGCTTTCCAAGACTGATCAAATAGTCCCTGAAGAGCTGAAGCAAAAAATGGTGTGTTAACCCAGATACCTACATCATATGTTGGATGAACTTCCTGATCATCTAATACCATAAAGCAGATCTCTTTACCATCAACAATACAAAATCTTCCCTTAGCATCTGTGTGTCTTACTTCTGCAACACCTTGTATATCTTTCAAAGAAGCACTAGTTTCTTTTGACATAGGAGCAGCAATCTTTATCTTAACTCCTTTTTTCTTAATCTTCTCAAAAGCAGGTTTTAATCCTTCTATCTTTCTCATAAATCCCTGGCTTGTTGTCAATATTGAAACAGATTCTTCTGCATTTCTAATCATTAGCTCTAAATGGTTATACAAATTATGTCTTCCCCTTAAGCTTCCTGATAAGTCAGCAGGTTCAATAAGTTCAACACCTTGCGTATGTAGTGTGTTTAACTCACCAATTATTTCTGTGTCTTTTAAGTCTTCTAGTCTCTTGATTTGTTCTTTAGCATCTTTTGTGACATTTTTCTTAACTCTTTCCAAAACTTCTTGTGGTGCCACAGCTACATATTTAATTGGTTTTCCTAATTTCATAACTACAAATCCTTTTTTCTCTAGGCTTTCCAAAACATCGTAGCTTCTACTTCTAGGTACATTTGCAATATCTGACAATTCCCCTGCTGTAGAAACGCCTCTGCTCAAAAGAGCAGTCCAAATCTTCACTTCATATAGGTTTAACGAGAAATATCTTCTCAATTTGCTTAAAAATTCGTCTTTTACAATCATTTCTATACACCCCCTTTTTCAAGAAGTAACATATTTTCACTTCTTAAAAGGGTAAAATAATACTACTACTTAATAAATGTTACGATTTTTTACCTCG